>JAQBPS010000523.1 GCA_028287415.1 Bacillota bacterium
CAAATGAGACGACTGTCATGGTCGGGAAGCTGTCCCGCGAGCGGCTGTTGCGTGATCAAAATCGGTGGCTGAGCGTCAGCCAGCATGAACGCGAGGCGCTCCCGTGGGTAAGCCGGATCCAGCGGCACGTAGGCGCCACCCGCCTTGAGAATGCCCTGGAGCGCAATGATCATCGCCAGGGAGCGCTCGACGAAGACCCCGACCAGCACCTCCGGCCCGACGCCGTGCTTCCGCAGATAATGCGCCAGCTGGTTTGCCCGCTGATTGAGTTCGTGGTACGTCAAGGTTTCGCCGTCGTACGCGACCGCCACCCGATCGGGCGTGCGCGCCGCCTGCGCTTCGACCAGGTCCGTGACGCAGCAGTCGGCGGGTCGATCAGTGGCCGTGTCATTCCACGCCACCAGCAACTCGTCACGCTCACCCTCGCTCATGAACGGCACCTCTGCGACCCTGCCCTCCGGATTGCGGACCACGCCCGCCAGGAGCGTCTCGAAGTGGCTCATCATCCGGGCGATTGTCGACGGTTCAAACAGGTCGGTGCTGTACTCGACGGAAAGGACGAGCCCGTCGCGCTGCTCCGTAGCCGTGAGGACGAGATCTAGCCTGGCGGCTTGTGCTTCAAGCTCGATCGGCGTAAGGGTCAGGCCTTGCAGCGCCATGCTGGCAGGCGGCGTGTTGAGCAAAATGAGCATGACCTGGAACAATGGGGAGAGGCTGAGGTCCCGGTTGGGCTGCACCGCATCAACCACCTGTTCAAACGGCAGGTCCTGGTTGGCGTACGCCCCCAGCGTCACGTTACGGACCCGGGCGAGCAGCTCACGGAAGGTAGGATTGCCGGCCAGGTCCGTGCGCAGCACCAGCGTGTTGGCAAAAAACCCGATCAGCCCCTCCACCTCAGCCCGCGTCCGGTTGGCGATCGCCGTGCCGACCGCAATGTCCGCCTGACCCGTGTAGCGAGCGAGCAGCGCCTGAAATGCTGCCAGCAGGGTCATGAAGAGCGTGGCGCCCTCCTGCCGGCTCACGGCGTTCAGTCCTTCTGCCAGGCTCTGTGGCAGCATAAAGTTCTGGCTGGCGCCCCGCCGGGACGGCACGGGCGGCCGGGGCCGGTCTGTGGGCAATTGCAGCGCAGGCGAACCGCCCAGCTGCTCACGCCAGTAGCCCAATTGCTGCTCCAGCACCGCCCCTTGCAGCCAGTCACGCTGCCACACGGCAAAGTCGGCGTACTGAACGGGCAGTTCCGGCAGCGGCGACGGCTGATCGGCCACGAGCGCATCGTAGAGTGCCGAGACCTCCCGGATGAACACACCGATGGACCAGCCGTCGGAAATAATGTGGTGCATCGTCACCAGGAGCACGTGCTCTGTTTCGCTCAGGCGCAGGAGCCCGGTCCGCAGCAACGGCCCGGTTTCCAGGTCGAACGGGCGTGATGCCTCGTCCGCGGCGGTGCGCCGCACGACGGCCTCCCGCTCTCCCTCCGCCTCGCCGGACAAGTCATGCACCGGCAGAACGATGGGCATAAAGGGCGCAATCCGCTGCTCAGGCCGGCCGCCGGTGGCGCTGAATGTCGTCCGCAGGCTCTCGTGGCGCCGCACCACCTCGTTCAGGCTCTCCTGGAGAGCGCCCACAGCGAGCCGCCCGTCCAGCCGCACGGCTGCGGGCATGTGATAGGCCGTGCTGCCAGGCTCGAGCTGGTCAAGGAACCAGAGCCGCTCCTGGGCATGGGAGAGCGGCAGCGGCCCGCTTCGCTTTCCAATGTTGATGGGGGCAGTCCGCACGCCGCTGCCGTGGTGAAGCTCAGCATCGATGCGCCGGGCCAACTCCGCGACTGTGGCGTTCTCGAACAGGCTGCGCAGCGGAAGCTCCACCGCGAGCGCATCACGCACCCGCGAAATCAGAACTGTGGCCAGGAGCGAGTGCCCGCCCAGACTGAAAAAGTTGTCGTTCACGCCGACCCGCGGCACGCCGAGTACCTGCTCCCAGATGCCGGCCAGCGCCTGCTCGGTCTCGGTAGCTGGGGCAGCGTAAGCCTGTTCCAGCGCCATCCGCCCCTGCTCAGGCGCCGGCAATGCGCCCCGGTCAACCTTGCCGCTCGGCGTGAGCGGAAGCCGCTCCAGCGGCACAAAAGCCCAGGGCACCATATACTCGGGCAACGCCGCCCGCAGATGACTGCGCAGCCGGGGGATCAGCTCGTCGGCCCCGCCTTCCCCCGCCGCCGGCACGACGTACGCGACCAGGCGCAGGTCGCCTGGCTGATGCTCCCGCGCGACGACAACGGCCTGCCGGACGTCCGCATGTTGCGCCAGCACGGCCTCGATCTCGCCCAGTTCGATCCGGAAACCCCGGATTTTGACCTGGTCATCGATGCGGCCGAGGAACTGGACCTCCCCGCCTGCCAGATAGCGCACCAGGTCGCCGGTCCGGTACAATCGCTCACCCGGCACGAACGGACTTGGGATGAACTTCTCGTTCGTCAGCTCTGACCGGTTCAGATAGCCCCGGGCCAGGCCCCCGCCCCCGATATGCAGTTCGCCGGCCACACCGACCGGTACCGGTTTGCCGTGCGGGTCCATGATGTAGAGCTGCGTATTGCTGATCGGCCGCCCGATCGGAACCGGCCCGTCCTCTCCCCTGACCTTGTGTTGGGTGGAGTAGACCGTCG
>JAQBPS010000538.1 GCA_028287415.1 Bacillota bacterium
CGGCCTGGAGCAGGCGGATGCCCGCATCGGAAATCGCTTCTGCTACGAGAATCTTCATGTTGGGGTCCCTCCTGTGTGCTGGTAACGGTCATCCACGAAGGTTCCTTAGCCACACTTCCTGGGCAGCGCTAACGGCGGCGCCCAGCGATAGATCCTGACCCAGCAGTGCGAGTGTCATCTCCGTGGCCGCGAGCGCCTGAATCACATCGAGCGGCGTGACGTAGCCGAGGTGGCCGATGCGGAAGATCGTGTTCTCCAGCTGCGACTGCCCGCCAGCCAACTGAACCCCCAGCCGGTCTCGGGCCGTCTTGCGCAGCAGCTTGGGATCGCTGGGTGCGATCACCGCTGTGACGGTGTTGCTCGCCCGGTGCTCATCGGCAGCCAGAAGCTTCAGTCCCATGGCCTTCACACCCGCCCGGCACATCTCGCCCATCAGCTTGTGGCGGGCCCAGGCGCCCTCCAGGGTCTCCTCCTTGATCAGCCGCAGCGCCGCCTGAAGGGCGTAGTACAGCGAGATCGCCGGAGTGTAGGGCGTCTGCCGCTTCAGGTAACTGGCGTGGACCGCCCGCAGGTCCCAGTAGAACCGCGGCGTCGTATTCTGCTCCGCCAGCGCCCGGGCCCGCTCGCTAAAAGCGATCAGCGACAGCCCTGGCGGGCACATCAGCGCCTTCTGCGCGCCGGTCAGCACCACGTCCAGGCCCCACGCATCGAACTCGAGGGGCAGGGCACCCAGGCCGCTCACGCTGTCGACCATCGCCAGGGCCCCGTGCTCTCGCACAACCCGAGCGATCGCGTGCACATCGTTCGTGACGCCGGTGCTGGTCTCGTTGTGCTGGAAGAGCACAGCCTTGATCTCCCGGTTCGTGTCCCGCTCGAGGCGTTCCGCAATCCGAGCAGGTTGCGCCGCCTGCCCCGGCTCGAACTCCAGCCGCTCCACCGTGAAGCCCAGGGCCTTCGCCGTCTTTGACCAGCGCTCGCCGAAGTCCCCGATGATCACGTTCAGCACCGTGTCCCCCGGGTTCAGCGTGTTGACCAGCGCCGCCTCCCAGCCGCCACTGCCGGCGCCAGGAAAGATGTAGACGGGCTGCTCGGTGCGGAACACTGCCTTCAGTCCCGCCGCCACCTCATCGAACATCGTGAAAAAGGCCTCACCGCGATGGTTGATCATCGGCTGGGTCATGGCTGCCGCCACCTGCGGCGGGATCGGGGTCGGGCCGGGGATCATGAGCAGCGACTTCTCCTTCAGCATGATGGTCTGCCTCCTCCTGATTGGTCGCCGGCTGGCCGGAGGTAAGGCAAAAGCCCCGCCCCCGGCAGAATCGGCGCCACGCGCGTGGTGTCGAAACTGCCAGGGACGGGGCTCAGCCCCGCGGTGCCACCCTGTTTGGCTGATTAGCATTCCATCACCTGCGCCGAGTAGCACCCCCGGAAAAAACGACACTCCCGTCCCTGACTTTTTAGTCAGGGACGGGAGTTACTTCCCGCGGTGCCACCCGGACGTTGGCGCTGAAAACTTCAGCAGCCCACTTGGTTCCGGCTTTAACGGGCCGGGCCCGACCGGGTTTCCCCGGGCTCTCCGGAAGTGGATACACTCACGTGGACACCGGCTTGCACCAACCGCCGGCTCGCTGTAGTCCCCGTTGAATGATGGCCTCCATTGACGAGCGTGTTTATTGTTCGGAGTATACACCACCAAAAGACAGAAAGCAACTGGTTGTGTGATTTTGGCTGCCGGAGTCTACTCAGCGCGGGCCAGTTCCTGCGCACAGCGCTCATCCGCACAGATCGCCTTCCCACCTGACGGTC
This sequence comes from Bacillota bacterium, assembly GCA_028287415.1. Classification (GTDB taxonomy): domain Bacteria; phylum Bacillota; class Sulfobacillia; order Symbiobacteriales; family Symbiobacteriaceae; genus RYN-353. Next base: position 1,807 of record JAQBPS010000538.1, read on the forward strand.
GGTCACAAACAATACAGCGGTCATCCGGCCGTGGGTCCGGCATGGACGGCACAACCAGATCCTCGGCACTCCTGTTCTGCTGGTTCTTCACGGCGCATCCCTCCGTCGTGTTAGAACCCTAGCATATGCAGCAGGCCGGCGCTATACGCCAGCCTTCTCCATCTCCAGGAGTTTGACGTAGCGTACCACGGCCAGCGCCAAGACGTGGATACGCATCCGCCGGTTCTCATTTGTCAGGTTCATCTGCGGGTCAAAATCCTCTTCGTCGACGACCACCTGTTCCGAGACCGCCATCCCGGACACCGACCGAACGACCGTGCGGAGGTTTCCGAGTGCGTTGACGCCGCCCTTCCCGCCGCCGGCGCAGGCGAGCAAACCCACCGGCTTGTTCCTGACGTACCGGCTCCCAATATAGTCCAGTGCATTTTTCAAAGCGCCGGACATGGCACCATGGTACTCAGGCGTGCCGAAAATGAACGCATCCGCGGCCATGGCGCGCTCCCGGAAGTCCTGCACCGCCGGGGGCATACTTGTCGCATCCGGGTCGTAGAGCGGGAACCGGTTCTCCCCCAGGTCGTAAAAGTCCGCTTGCACCCCGCTGGCGGCGATCGTCTCGGCGGCAACTTTCAGTGCGGCACGGGTCCCTGAAGCCTGGTGAAGACTGCCGCAAACCAACATGACCCGCATGCGCAGGGCCCCCTGTCCAGTTGTTCAACATCTTTCTTTAATATATTCCAAACCGCCTGATCCTGTCAATCAAAAGGGCCGGCCCCCTCGCGAGGGCCAGCCCTTTTTGTGTCAAGCGGAAACGGCGCCAAATGCCATTTCCACAAACAGTTTGTGAATGCGCCGGTCCTCGGTCAACTCCGGATGGAAGGCCGTGACAAGGTGCCGACCATAGCGGGCGGCCACAATCTTGCCCTGGTGCTCTGCGAGCACCTCGACCCCCGGCCCGACCTCAGCGATGTACGGCGCCCGGATGAACACGGTGTGTACCGGCTCCGGCCCCAGCACCGGCATCGCAAGCGGCACCTCAGCCGATTCAACCTGCCGGCCGAAGCCGTTGCGCTGCACCGTCATCGGAATAATGCCCAGTCTGGGCTGGTTGGGTTTGCCGCCGACGATCTCAGTCGCCAGGAGGATGGCGCCGGCACAGGTGCCGTAGCAGGCGCCGCCCTCCTGCACAAACCGCTGAATCGCTTCGATGAACCCATAATGCTGCATCAAGTCCCCGATGGTTGTGCTCTCGCCGCCCGGCAGGACCAGGCCGCGCAGACCCTCCAGGTCCGCAGGCCACTTGACGGGCACGGCCTCAACGCCCGCCGCCGCCAGCGCCCGCAAGTGCTCGGGTACGGCGCCCTGCAGCGCCAAAACCCCGAAGCGTTCCGCCATGCCTACCACCCCCGGGTGGCCATCTTCTCCTCTTCCCTGAGCGTATCGATGTTGATGCCCACCATCGGTTCACCCAGGTCCTCGGAGACTTCAGCCAGCTGCTTCGGATCGTTATAGTGGGCGGCCGCAAGCACAATGGCACGGGCCCGCTTGGCGGGATCGCCCGACTTGAAGATACCCGAACCAACGAAGATCGCCTCGGCGCCCAGCTGAATCATCAGGGCGGCGTCAGCCGGGGTCGCGATGCCGCCGGCGCTGAAGTTCGGGACGGGCAGGCGGCCCAGCCGCTTGACATCCTTCACCAGCTCGTACGGGGCGCCCAGTTCCTTCGCAATCGTCATCAATTCCTCATCGGGCGCATTCTTCACACGGCGAATGTCCGCGTTGATCTGGCGCATATGCCGAACAGCCTCGACCACATTGCCGGTGCCGGGCTCGCCCTTGGTGCGAATCATGGCCGCACCCTCGCCGATGCGGCGCAGGGCCTCGCCCAGGTTGCGGGCGCCGCACACGAACGGCACCTTGAACTGATGCTTCTCGACGTGGTACTCCTCGTCCGCCGGGGTCAGCACCTCGGACTCGTCAATATAGTCTGCGCCGAGCGACTCAAGGATCTGCGCCTCGACGAAGTGGCCGATACGGCACTTGGCCATCACGGGGATGGTGACCGCCGCCATGATCTCCTTGATCAGCTTGGGGTCGCTCATCCGCGCCACGCCGCCGTTCGCCCGGATGTCAGCGGGGACCCGCTCGAGGGCCATCACCGCGACGGCACCGGCCTTCTCTGCGATCACCGCCTGCTCCGCCGTGACCACGTCCATGATGACGCCGCCCTTCAGCATTTCCGCCAGGCCAACCTTCACCTTCCAAGTACCCTGTTCCGCCATTGTGTCATGCCCTCCCGATCGTTAGTCTGCCCGGTTTTGACACCGGGCCTTCCGTTACCTTCTCATGGTAAATTGGCTGGGTCAGGGTGTAAACAGCCAAGCACGCCAATGGATTGGCCCCATCCAAAGACCGGTCAGGAGCACCCGTCCAATGGAAAACCCGCCGGCAGTGCGCTGCACCGCCGGCGAGTTACTAAGTGGCCTACTCTTCTTCTTCTTCCTTGGCAGAGACCTGAGCCACCGCTGACACCATGTCCTTCGCATCCAGGTTCATGAGCTGTACGCCCTGCGTCGAGCGGCCAATGCGACGGATTTCGGCGATGGGCATCCGGATCAGTACGCCCTGCTCGCTCACGAGAATCAAGTCGTTGCCGTCACGCACAGTCTTTATCGCGATCAGCTTGCCATGCTTCTCCGGCACCAGCTTGATCGTGGTAACACCCCGGGCGCCACGTCCGTAGCTCGGGTACTCAGCGAGCGGTGTCCGCTTGCCGACACCCTTCGAAGTGACCACCAGCAGATCAGCCGCCGTGTCGACCACGTCCATGCCGATCACCTGGTCCTCATCACCCAGGTTGATCCCCTTCACGCCACGAGTGTCACGGCCCATGGGCCGGACCTCTTCCTCATGGAAGCGAATCGCATAACCGACGCTGGACACCAGGATGATCTCTGCGTTGCCCTCGGTCAGCTTGACGCCGATCAGGGCGTCGTCATCGTCCAGCTTGATGGCGATAATGCCCGTAGCCCGGGTGTTCTCGTAGTCATCAAGAGCGGTCTTCTTGACAATGCCGTTCTTCGTGGCGAAGAACAGGAACGTATCCGGGCCGCCGGCCTCACGGACCGGAATGACGGTCTTGACCTTCTCTCCGGGCTGGAGCTGGAGCAGGTTGATCATCGCCGTGCCGCGCGCCTGGCGGGTCGCCTCCGGAATCTCGTGGCACTTGATCCGGAAGACCCGGCCGCGGTCGGTGAAGAACATCATGAAGTGGTGCGTGGTCGTCGTGAAGAGGCTCTCGATAAAGTCCTCTTCCTTCGTGCCCGCTCCCTGCACACCCCGGCCCCCGCGGCGCTGCGAGCGGTACGTGCTCACCGGGACCCGCTTGATATAGCCCGTGTGCGAGATCGTCACGATGACATCTTCCTCGGCGATCAGGTCCTCGACGTTGAGTTCGCGCTCGTCGGCGACGATCTTTGTCCGGCGGACGTCGCCGAACTTCTTGCGGATGTCGCTGAGTTCCTGCTTGATGATGTCATACTGCATCTTCTGCGAAGCCAACACCGCCCGGTAGTAGGAGATGCGTTCCATCAGCTCATTGTACTCGTCCTGAAGCTTCTCACGCTCCAAAGCGGTCAGGCGGCGGAGCTGCATGTCCAGAATATGCTGGGCCTGTACTTCGCTGAAGCCGAAGTTCGACATCAAGCGGATACGCGCTTCGTCCGTCGTGGGCGAAGAGCGGATCGTGCTGATGACCTCGTCGATAATATCCAGGGCCTTCAGGAGACCCTGCACAATGTGTGCCCGGGCTTCGGCCTTGTTCAGATCGAACTGAGTCCGCCGCACGATTACTTCTAACTGGTGCTTGATGTAATAGTGCAGCATCTGCTTCAAGTTCAGCACATGCGGCCGGCCATCCACCAGCGCCAGCGTGTTGATGCTGAAGTTCTGTTGAAGTGCCGTGTACTTGTACAGCTGATTCAGTACGACGTTTGCGTTTGTGTCGCGGCGCAGTTCCACGACGATGCGCATGCCTGTGCGGTCCGACTCGTCCCGCAGGTCCGTGATCCCCTCGACCTTCTTGTCGCGGTGAAGTTCGGCGATGCGCTCGATGAGCCGGGCCTTGTTCACGTTGTACGGGATCTCGGTTGCCACGATGCGGTTCTTGCCATTGGCCATGGTTTCAATCTGAGCCTTGGCGCGCATGGTGACAGAACCCTTGCCGGTCAGGAAGGCCTTCCGGATTCCCTCCCGGCCCAGAATCAAAGCTCCTGTCGGGAAGTCCGGACCCTTGATCACCGTCATCAGGTCTTCGATGGTGACCTCCGGCCGGTCGATCATCATAATGATGCCGTCAATCACTTCGGTGAGATTGTGCGGCGGAATGTTCGTCGCCATACCAACCGCAATACCGGTCGAGCCGTTAACCAGCAGGTTCGGGAACCGCGCCGGCAGAACCGTCGGTTCCTTATCGCTGTTGTCGAAGTTATCCTCGAAGTCAACAGTATCTTTCTCAATGTCGGTCAGCATCTCTTGGGCCAGCTTTGATAGACGGGCTTCGGTATACCGCATGGCGGCAGCCGTGTCGCCATCAATCGAACCAAAGTTGCCCTGGCCGTCGATCAGCGGGTAGCGCATGACAAAGTCCTGGGCCAGGCGCACCATTGTGTCATAGACGGAGGCGTCGCCGTGGGGATGGTACTGACCCAGGACTGCGCCGACAGTCTTGGCGGACTTTCGGTACGGTTTGTCCGCCGTGTTACCGGCCTCGTACATACCGTAAAGCACGCGCCGCTGCACTGGCTTCAGTCCGTCGCGGACGTCCGGCAGAGCACGACCCACGATGACCGACATCGCATAGGTTAGATACGATGTCTCCATCTCTTGTTTAATGTCTTTAGGTAAAATGTTCTGGGCGAAGTCTGACACAGGACTGTCCTCCTATGCTCTTAGCTGGAACCGACACACCAGGCAAAAAGTTCCTCACACCATCATGCCGCAAAGGGCCTGTTTAGTCAAATCAATCCCATGCTACCCAAGAAAACACGGTGCAGCCGCCTGCACCGTGTTTTGCTGCGCACTTAGCCGATTGTGTCGAGGTTCTCTACCAGGTGTGCGTTCTGTTCGATAAACAGTCGGCGCGGAGGCACCTTGTCGCCCATGAGGACGTCGAAAATCTGGTCGGCCTCCATCGCATCTTCCAGGTGGACCTTGAAAAGCGTGCGCTTGGTCGGATCCATGGTCGTCTCCCAGAGCTGTTCGGGATTCATCTCGCCAAGCCCCTTGTAACGCTGGGGCTTGTCGGAGATGCCGCCGATCCGGTCGATGATCGCGTCCTTTTCTTCTTCGGAGTAAGCATAGTACTGCTGCTTGCCCTTCTTGATCATGTAGAGCGGGGGCCGGGCGAAGTACAGATAGCCGACGTCAATCAGCGGCCGCATGAAGCGGTAGAAGAACGTGAGCAGCAGCGTCCGGATGTGACTGCCATCGACGTCGGCATCCGTCATGATGACGACCTTGTGGTACTTGCACTTGCTGGCGTCAAAGTCGTCGCCCACGCCGGTGCCCAGTGCTGTGATGATCGTCCGGACTTCCTCGTGGCCGAGGATCTTGTCCAGGCGGGCTTTTTCCACGTTGATGATCTTACCGCGCAGCGGCAGGATTGCCTGGGTGCGGCGGTCGCGGCCCTGCTTGGCCGAGCCGCCTGCGGAGTCACCCTCGACCAGGAACAGCTCGCTTTCGGCGGGATCGCGGCTGGAGCAGTCGGTCAGCTTGCCGGGCAGCGCCGAGATCTCGAGTGCATTCTTGCGCCGCACGAGTTCACGGGCCTTACGGGCAGCCTCACGCGCCCGGGAGGCGCTGACGCTCTTTTCGATGATCCGCTTGCCAACCGCCGGATTCTCCTCCAGGAACTCCGAGAGCTTCTCGGAGACGACGCTGGCCACCAGGCTTTCCACTTCGGAGTTGCCCAGCTTTGACTTCGTCTGCCCCTCGAACTGCGGGTTCTGGAGTTTGACGGAGATGATGGCGATCATGCCCTCACGGATATCCTCACCCGAGAGATTATCCTCGCCGTCCTTGAGGAGCTTGTTCTTGCGGGCGTAGAGGTTGATCACGCGCGTCAGGGCCGTCTTCAGGCCGGTTTCATGCGTGCCGCCCTCGCCCGTCCGGATGTTGTTCGCAAAGCTGTAGATGTTCTCGCTATAGCTGTCGTTGTACTGAATCGCCAGCTCGACTTCCTGGGTTTCCGAGGCCTGGAACAGGTAGATCGGCTTGGCATGGAGCACTTCGCGGCTCCGGTTCAGGTACTGGACAAAGGACTGCAGGCCCTCGTTGTACTTGAAGCGGTGCTCACGGTTGGAGCGCTCGTCGATGAAATGGATGAACAGCCCCCGGTTCAGGAAGGCGTAGTCGCGGATGCGGGGCACGACCGTGTCGGCATCAAACGTAACGGTTTCGAAGATGCTCGGGTCCGGCCAGAAGCGCACGTACGTACCGTGCTGGTCGCTGTCCCCGATGCGGCGCAAGTCATAGAGCGCTTTACCGCCGTCGCCGAACTCCATCTCCCACAGGCCGCCCTTGGTGTTCACCCTGACGTACATGCGGCTCGAAAGTGCGTTCACAACGGATGCGCCCACGCCGTGCAGGCCGCCCGAAACTTTATAAGCGCTGCCGCCAAACTTGCCGCCGGCGTGCAGCACAGTGTAAACCGTTTCCACGGTAGACTGACCCGTCTTGGGGTGAATATCCACTGGTACGCCACGGCCATTGTCCTGCACGCTGCAGGAGCCGTCTGCGTGCATGGTGATCGTGATCTGGTCGCAAACGCCGGCCAGATGCTCGTCCACCGAGTTGTCGACAATTTCCCAGATCAGGTGGTGCAGACCACGGGTGGAGGTGCCGCCGATGTACATGCCCGGCCGCTTGCGCACCGCCTCAAGTCCCTCCAGCACCTGGATCTGAGCGCCGGTGTAATCCCCCGTGCTGGTGGTTGCTAGATGATGTTCCCCCTCGGTCAGGGGCAGGTCCTTCTCCTCAGACACCAAGGTTCCTCCCTCACTGGATGACAGTAGTGTAACAGACTAATGTTAGCACAGTACACCGTCTGTCACAACCTAATTGGATGATGCATCCAAATCGAGCATAAGATCACTGTTCAGGAAATCTGCGCGCTTCATCAGCGTGAGCGATGAGATCGGTGAGAGGTAGATCTCCGAGTCGGTCAGCACGAGGCTCTTCGCCTCGCCGCCTGCGATGTCCGTCACCGTTTTGTTCTGGTGGGCCATGGTGATGAACGCACGGGTCGCTTCGGCCGTCTGGCTGCTCTTCAGGTCAAAAATCGCGACCACACGCTTCAGGCTGACGACAACATCGGCGCCGACATGCAAAAACATCAGGCCAACCCCTTTGTGTCCAGTTCCACCTCACCGGAACGAACCCGGAACAAGCGGTGCTCGGCCGGCCATGACCGCACGGTCAGATCGTCCAGGTCTGT
>JAQBPS010000558.1 GCA_028287415.1 Bacillota bacterium
CCTGGTGGTCCCAGAGCGCGATATCCAGGGCGGAGAGGCCGAAGAGCGCACTGCCCCGGCGCCCCGCCCGGACCGTCTGCCAGTACAGCCGTTCCCAGATCTCGGTGATGTTGCGGGGATCATGCCCGAGCGCCATCGGGGCGAGCAGTTCATCAACCGCGGCCTTCGCCGGCGCCGCCGAGGCGTCGTTCAGCGTGACGCCGATCCCCTCGATACCAGCATCTGACCGGACGCGTACAAGCAGGTAGTCGCGATGGGTGAGCGTCTTGATCGAGAAGCCGACGGGGCGGGGGAGGGGAATCCGGAGCCACTGGGTGAGAATGCTGGTGATCTTCATGGCTTCATGACAGCCAGATCATCGACGGGAATGAACATCAGCTGCTGAGCCGGGAGCGTCACCATGCACGTGGCCGGGATCTCGCCGGTGCGGAACGTCCGCGAGGGGATCACTGCCCTGAGCTGGAGTCGCTCCATTTGCAGGTCCAGGTGAAGCGTCGCGCCCATGAAGACCGACTTCGTGATGGTGGCCGCGAAGGTGTTTGGGCCGGTCTCCTGATTGACGAGGATCTCCTCATGGCGAATCCCCAGCAGGACCCGGTCACCGGGCTGAAGCTCGCCGGGGACGAACAGCTCGAGCGAGTTGCCCCCGTCCAGGGTGACGCGGAACCGGTCCGCCACCTTGCCATCGTAGCCGGCGGGGAGGAAGTTGACCGAGCCGAGGAAGCTCGCCGCATAAGCCGTGGCGGGGCGGGCGTAGATCGCCTGGGGTTGGCCCTGCTGCACGATCCGGCCTTCCCGCATCAGGACGATGCGGTCCGAGGCAGCCATCGCTTCGGACTGGTCGTGCGTGACGTAAACGGCGGTGATCCCCAGCAGTTGCTGGAGGTCGCGCAGTTCCTCACGCATCCGGTTACGCAGCTGGGCATCCAGGTTGGAGAGCGGCTCATCGAAGAACAGCACCTGGGGGCGCATCGCCACGGACCGCGCGAGGGCGACCCGCTGCTGCTGACCGCCGGAGAGCTGGGCCGGATAGCGCTTGTCATAGCCCTCCAGGCCGACCATGGTAAGCGCTTCCTGCACCCGCTTGGCGATCTCGGCCGCGGGGAGCTTGCGCAGCTTCAGGCCGTAGGCGATGTTCGCTGCGACCGTCATATGGGGCCAGAGGGCATAGGACTGGAAGATCATGCCCACGTTGCGATCTTCGGGCGGGACCGACATGTTGGCGGTGGACATCAGCTTTCCGCCGATGCGAATCTCGCCGCCGTCGATCGATTCCAGACCAGCGAGGCAGCGCAGGAGCGTAGTCTTGCCGCAGCCGCTCGGGCCGAGCAGGCTGAGGAACTCCCCCTGCCGCACCTCCAGGTCGATCCCCTTGATCACCTGGGTCTGGCCGTAGTTCTTGGTGACGCCGGAAAGGGTGATCATTGGCTAGCCCTCCAGGAGGTTAGTCGGGCTGTTCGCCGGTGAGGCGAATCTTGAACAGGATCCGTGCCAGGGCGAGGATGGCGATCACGAGGGCGGTCTGGATCAGACCGACCGCACAGGCATAGCCGTACTGGCCCGTCTCCAGGTAGTCCCACGCCAGGACGGAGATCACCCGCGACTGAGGCGTGTAGAGAATCGCCGAGACGGAGAGCTCGCGCAGCACCGTGATCGTCGTCAGCGCCCAGGCGGCGAAGAGGACCGGCTTGAGCATCGGCACGGTGATGTCCCACAGCACCCGCCCGGCGGAGGCGCCCGCCAGGGCCGCACCCTCCTCGAGGTCCTTGGAGATCTGGAGCAGGCCGGTCGAGGCGGCCCGCAGCCCGTTGGGCAGGTAGCGGGTGACGAACGCCAGGAAGAGGATCAGCACCGTGCCGTACATGGGGGTCCGGACATAGGCCCAGATCATGCCGATGCCGAAGGCGATCCCGGGGATGCCGATGCTGGCCGAGAGGACGTAGTCCAGCACCCCGGACCGCTTCACTTTCCGGCGGACGAGGATGTAGGCGAGGATCGCGCCCATGGCCACGACGACCGCTCCTGACAGGATCCCGACGATGATCGAGTTCTTCAGGGCGGCCGCGACGTCCGCACCGAGCACGTACTTCCACCGTGAGAGCGTGAACGACTTCGCCGTGAGCGGGGCGCCCAGGTAGCCCTGGAAGGAACCGATGGTCATCGCAATGTAGGGCAGGATCACCGCAACGGTCAGGTAGAGCCAGGCGAAGGCGAACGTGGCCCACCGCCAGGAGCCGAGCCGTGTGACCCGGGGCTTCGCCCCCTTGTTGCCCATGGTCACGTACCGGCCTTCGATCTTCGTGATCTGGCGGTACGCAAAGAGCATGAGGACGGCGATCAGCACGAGGACGATGCCGGCTGCGGCGGCGAGCGGATGATTGGGCGGGTAGGTTCGCCCGGCCAGGTAGATCTTGTAGGCGAGGGGCTGGATGCCGGTCGGGCCGACGAGCAGGCCGGGGACCGAGAACATCTCCGCTGCCAGCACCCAGACCATGATCGCCCCCGTCAGGACGGCGGGGGTGACCGCGGGCAGGGTGATCCCAAACAGCACCTGCCGGAATCTGGCGCCGCTAATCCGGGCCGCCTCCTCGATCGTGGCGTCCACGGAGCGCAGGGCCGCCACGATGTACAGGTAAGCGACCGGCGTGAAGAAGAGGATCATCACCCAGACCATGCCGCCGAAGCTGGAAATGTTGATCAGGTACGACGTCGTGCCGAGCCACTTGCGGAAGTAGACGTTAATCAGCCCCGAGTTCCGGGCGCCGAGCATCAGCCAGCCGGTCGCACCGATCAGGGGCGAGAGGAAGGTGGGCACGATGAACAGGTTCTCGAGCACGGGCTTTCCCGGCGTGTCGGTGCGCGCCGTGATCCAGGCGAGCACGGTGCCGAGCGCCGTGCTGAGCACGGCGAC
>JAQBPS010000590.1 GCA_028287415.1 Bacillota bacterium
ACGGAGATGAGCTTGGCCGACTCGCCCCGGCTCAGGTTCTGATCAGGCCGGAGCGCCTTGTCCGGGTCGCCCTGGATCACGCTGTGCAGCAGGGCGAAAGCCACGGCCTTGCGCTCAATCGGGTTGATCTTGGCAGCGTCGGTGTAGCCGGCGAGCACGCGCTCATCGGCGTCGGCCAGCTTGTTGCCGGCCAGTACAGCGGTGAGCAGCGTGATCGCATCCTGGCGGGAGATGGGTGCGTTGGGCCGGAACTGCTCGCCTGCGTTGACCTTCAGGGCACCGGCGGTGACAGCCGCCTTCACATAGCCGGCGGACCAATGGCCATTCACATCGCCGTAGGAGGCACCGTCCTGGGGCGTGAGGCCGAGGGCCCGGACCAGCAGGGTCACGAATTCGGCCCGTGTGACCATGTCGTCGAACCGGAAGCCGGACTGGTCACCCTGCATGATCGCCTGATGCTTCAGGTCGCACGCATAGGGGGCGGCCCAGTGGGCGGGCAGGCCGCAGTCATCCAGCTTGAGGGGTTCGACCCTCGTTGCTGCAGAAGCCGGAAGCGCTGTACCCAATAATACCGCAGAGAGCATCGCCGCCGTCGAAAGCCGTCGCAGGTTGCGCATGAACGGTCTCCTCCCAGAGCCAAGGTGTACTACATCGGTACTCTGATAATTAGACATAATGATTGTTAAACCCCTCCTGCAAAGGTCGCATTGAAAAAAAGTTCGCTCATCGTGGGGGTGCGTCCCCTCCGCCCCCAGCCATCGCCCGCTGTTTCAGGCACCAGATGTAATTCTGAAGCAGCATCTCCACGCCCGGGGTGCCGTCGACGACAATGTAGTACTGAATCACCCGCCGCGCCCGGCGCAGCGGCACCGGCTCTCGCTCCTTGCCCAAGCTCCGCCTCCTCCCGCTACATCCGGGCCATGCCCCCCGCATAACGATTGGATACCTGATCGCACCGGGGAGGGGCCGCCATGAGCGTCTGGGCCGTCTATGCCAGGGTCAGCACCGAAGAGCAGGCCAAGTTCGGCGCCAGCCTGGCCAGCCAGATCGAAGCGGCCACCGACCGGGCCCTCGCCCTCGGCGCCGGCGAGGTCATCACGTTTGTCGATGAGGGCGTCCCCGGCGACGTGCTCGGCCGGCCCGGCATCACCAGACTGCGCGAGGCGATGGCCAACCGATCGATCGCCGGCCTGGTCGTATACGACCCCGACCGCCTGGCCCGCAACCTCGCCCACCAGCTCCTGCTCACCGAGGAGATCCAGACGGCCGGCGTCAAGTTGGAGTTCGTCAACTTCGAGTGGAAGGACACCGACGAGGGCCGGCTCTTCTACTCGATTCGCGGGGCGATCGCGGAATACGAGAAGGCGAAGATCCGGGAGCGGACGACCCGGGGCAAGTGGGCGAAAGTGAAGCAGGGATACTCGCCCAATGGACGCGTGCCCTATGGCTACCTGTTTGACAAGCCCTCAAGAACGATCAGCGTCAACCCGGAGACCGCCGCATGGGTGAAGCAAATCTTCTTCTGGATCGCCCGGGAGGGCCTGGGCCCGCAGCGCCTGGCGAACCGGCTGAACGCCCTGAACGTGCCGCCGCCGCAACGGGCCTCGCAGTGGGGCACATCGTCGCTCCGGCACATCATCCGGAACCCGGCCTACAAGGGGCGGCAGGTGGTCCACAAGTACAACACGGAGGGAACGCACAAGAATCCCCACCTGCCAAAGGAGCAGCGCATACCGGTGCTGATGCGGGCGCCCGAGGACTGGCTGACGATCCCCATCCCACAGCTGATTGACGAGCCGACCTGGGCGTTGGCCCAGGCGGCGATGGGTGACCTGCGCCACAAGCATGCGGGCAGGCCGGGCAAGCACTTCTTCCTGCTCCAGCGGATCGCGGCCTGTGGCATCTGCGGTGCGTCGCTGTATGGGGCCAGGGTGAACCGGGCCTTGAACAGCCGCTACTACCGGTGTACGAGCCAGGTGAACCCCCGCCTCGACAAGTGCGGCCTGCCGCACATGCCCGCTGATCAGATGGAGGCAACCGTCTGGGAGCTGGTGCTGGGGTGGGCCACGGACCTGGAGCAGCACGCACGAGCGGTGGCGACCGCTGCACCGGCCGCGTCGGCTGCACCGGTAGCGTTGGCTGCACCGGCAGCGTCAGCGCAGCCGCCGACGGCCGACCTCAGCCATCTGCAAAATCAGCTCACCGCCGTGCAGCAGGAGCAGGCCCAACTTTCCGCGCTGGTGTCAGGCGGGCTGGTCAAGCCGGAGCACGTGAGCGGCGCCATCCGCGAGCTCAGCCAGCGGGCGGGAACCCTGGCGCAGATGATCGAACAGTTTGGTCGGGAGGCGGCGATCAATCCCGGCTGGAACCCCGGGGACTGCCGCCCCCTCACCCGTGACGACTTGGCCGCCTGGGCGCCTGCGCAGCGGCAGGAACTCGTGAAGCGATATATCGAAGAAGTCCATGCATACCCGGATGGCAAGCTACGTGTCGTCCCCCGGGTGGGATGGTCGTAAACTCACACGTTGCTTGG
>JAQBPS010000622.1 GCA_028287415.1 Bacillota bacterium
CAAGCACTGTGACGCCGAGCGTCTCCAGGACCTCCAGGGTAGCGGCGATATCGAGCACGCTCTTCGCACCGGCGCAGACGACGGTCAGGCCGCAGCGGCCCAGCACGGTCATATCCGCGGAGACATCCCAGACCTGGCCCGGATTCCGGCCCGGATTCTGCCCCGGATTCTGCCCCGCCCCCCGGTGCACCCCGCCGATGCCACCAGTGACGAACACCTTGATGCCCGCCGCCTCAGCAATCGTCACGGTCGTGGCGACCGTGGTCGCACCCAGCCCCCGCTTCGCCAGCACGATCGGCAGATCCCGCAACGAGACCTTCGCGACCCTACTGCGGCCGTCGGCGAGGCGCTCCAGTTCCTCAGCGTTCAGGCCGACCTTGCACCGGCCATCCATAATGGCAATGGTAGCGGGCACCGCGCCCTGCTCCCGGATGATCCCTTCCACAGTCCGGGCCATCGTGAGGTTCTCCGGGTAGGGCATGCCGTGACTGATGATGGTCGACTCGAGTGCAACGACCGGGCGCCCTGCCGCCAGGGCTTCCCGGACCTCAGGCTGGATGTCCAATAGCTGCTTCATATAGATATTACCCCCGTATGCTGTCAATCGCCCGTTGCACCGCAGCCGGCGTCACATCCGGCGTCACCTTGACCTCGCCGGCCCGCACGGGCAGCACCCAGTGGATGCGCCCGCCCTCTACCTTCTTGTCCCGCATCATCAGTGCACTGAGGCTCGCGGCCGTCACGCCCTCCGGCAGCCGGGTCGGCAGGCCCAGCCGCTGGAGCAGCCGCTCCAGCCGCACCCGCAGTTCAGGCTCCTGGAGCACCTGCATCTCCTGTGCGATCGCCGTAGCCGCGATCATGCCGACCGCCACGCACTCGCCGTGCAGCCAGCCGCCAAAGCCCATTGACGCCTCCACGGCGTGCCCGACCGTGTGGCCGAAGTTCAGGATTGCGCGCAGGCCGCTCTCCCGCTCATCGGCCGCGACGACCTCGCCCTTGATCTGGCAGTTGCGCTCGACCACGGCGCCCATCACGCCCGGTTCGAGGCCCAGGATCTCATCAGCCTGGCTCTCCAGGTAGTGCAGGAAGCCCGCGTCCCGGATGACGGCGTGCTTGACAATCTCGGCCATGCCCGCCGCCAGCTCCCGCCGCGGCAGGGTAGTGAGCGTATCCAGGTCCGCCAGCACCAGGCTGGGCTGGTGAAAAGCGCCGACCAGGTTCTTGCCTTCGGGCAGGTCGACACCCGTTTTTCCGCCGATGGATGAGTCCACCTGAGCCAGCAGGCTCGTCGGCACCTGCACGAACGGGATGCCCCGCAGGTAGGTGGCGGCCACAAAGCCCGCCAGGTCGCCGACCACCCCGCCACCCAGGGCGATGATGACCGAGGAGCGCTCCAGCCCCGCCTTGATGCACGAGCTGTACAGGCTGTACGCCTGCGCCAGCGACTTCGACGCCTCACCGGCGGGCACGGTCGCCTTGAAGACCGCGAACCCCACACCCTCCAGGGCGGCCCGCGCCTGCTCACCGTAACTTTGCGCCACGTTCGTATCGGTGATGATCAAAGCCCGCTTCGCCCCGGGCAGCGCCTGGCGGACCAGGGCGCCGAGCTTGCTGATCAGCCCGCGTTCGATGAGGATGGCGTAGCTCCGCTCCCCGAGGTCAACCTTCACCTGCGGCATCGCTTTCGCCTCCTTTCGCTCTGAGGATCGCCATAATCGCCGCTGCCACTGTGGCGGCAGGCTGAGCCGCGTCCACCCGGTGGTGAGCCGCTGCCGCATACGCCCCGGCCCGGGCCTGCGCCAGCGCCTCGAGCTTGCCCAGCGGATCCGCACCTGCCAGCAGCGGCCGCTGTGCCACGCCCTCGGCGGCCGCCCGGCGCAGCAGCTCCGCCGGTGATGCATCGAGCCAGAAGAGCACACCAGTGCGGCGCAAGGCCTCCCGGTTCGCCGCGCTGACGGCGACACCGCCGCCCGTGGCGACGACCAGGCCGTCCTGGCCCGCCACATCAGCAACCACAGCCGCCTCACGGCTGCGGAACCCCGCCTCACCCTCGGCGGCGAAGATCTCCGGAATGCTGCACCCCGCTCCCTCAGTGATCAGCGCATCGGTATCGATGAAGGGCCGGCCCAGCGTTTCCGCCAGGATCCGGCCCACGGACGACTTGCCTGCGCCCATCAATCCGACGAGGACGATGTTCATCGCTCGGCCACCCGGTCCAGATAGGCCTTGTGGTTGCGCAGCATCTCGGCAAGGGAGTCGCCACCGAATTTCTCGATGACGAAGCGGGCGATCTCAAAGGCGGTGACGCACTCAGCGATGACCGCCGCCGCCGGTATGGCGCAGGCGTCGGAGCGCTCGATCTCCGCCCCGGCCTCCGTGTGGGTGTCAAGCTCGACCGTGCGGAGCGGCTTGTAGAGCGTGGAGATGGGCTTGAAGGCGACCCGCGCGACGAGGTCCATCCCGGTCGTCATGCCGCCCTCCAGGCCGCCGGCGCGGTTGGCGTGCCGAAAGTAGCCGCGCTCAGCGCTCCAGCCGATCTCGTCGTGGACGGCGGAGCCACGCCGGGCGGCGTTCTCAAACGCCGGCCCGAATTCGACACCCTTCGCGGCCTGGATCGAGAGCAGGGCGCCCCCGAGGGCATACTCGATCTTCCGGTCGTACTGGACGTGGCTGCCGAGCCCGGCCGGGAGGCCGGTCGCCAGCACTTCGGTCACGCCGCCGAGCGAGTCGCCGTCGCGCTTGGCGGCATCGATCTCGGCAATCATCCGCTGCGCGGCATCGCGATCGACGCAACGCACGTCGCTCGCCTCGGCCAGGGTGCTGATCTGCTCGGCGGAGAGCGCCGGGTCCACATCGGCAGTGACGGCGCCGATCGACCGGACATGCCCCACGACCCGGATGCCGAAGGGCGCCAGGAACTGCTTCGCGAGGGCGCCCGCCGCCACGCGCATGGTCGTCTCCCGGGCGCTGGCCCGCTCCAGCACGTTGCGGATGTCCTCGTGGTCGTACTTCAGCGCTCCCACAAGGTCGGCGTGGCCGGGGCGGGGCCGGGTGCGCACCTTCTGCGCCGCACGGGGGTCGGAGTAGCCCGTGATCGGCTCGGGGGACATCACCTCGGTCCAGTTGACCCAGTCGCGGTTCTCGACCATCAGCGTGACGGGGCTGCCGAGGGTCTTGCCGTGGCGGATGCCGCTCAGGATCTGGACCGCGTCCTTCTCGATCTTCATGCGGCCGCCGCGGCCATGTCCGGACTGGCGCCGCGCCAGGTCCTGGTTGAGTGTGGCAACATCGACGGGCACGCCGGCCGGCAGGCCCTCGATCAGGGTGACGAGGGCCCGGCCGTGCGACTCGCCGGCGGTCAGGTATCTGAGCATGTGGAACGCCCCCCACCCGGTTTTGGTAATACTTATGTAGGCGATTATACCATGAGTCTGGCGGTTCTGCGCTTTACATCGCTAACAGGTATGCGTGACTCACTCCGGCTTGAAGAATTCGGCCTTGGTATAAGCAATGCGCAGCCCGCAGCGCTCCATGTTGTTCTGTGAGACCGTGCCGCTGCCCGTCTGGCTGACGACGAGGTCGCAGCCGGCTGCGGCCGCATCGGCGATTCGCCGACGGATGAGCGCAGTCTGCGCGCCCCGCCCCCGGAACTCGGGCAGGGTGCAGGCGGATTCGAGGCAGCCCACCCCATCGGCCATGTAGAGGGTCGCCATGCCCGCGGGCTTCCCGTCGACGAGGGCCAGGTAGACCCGCCAGTCGGGGCGCCGCCAGATGGCCTGGACCAGATCCCGGAGGTACTCGTCCCAGCCCTTGAGGTCAAAGCCGACCCACTCGATCTCGGCGGCGGCCACTGCCTCCTCCTCGGTGGTGACCTGGCGGATCGCAACGCCAGGCGGCAGGGCGGTATCCACGGGCTCTGCCTCCCGGAAGAGGGCAACCTGGAACCCCTGCATCCGGTACCCGTTCGCGTGCAAGTGTGCGAGGAAGAAGCGGTTGCTGTGCAGCGGCGACACATCGACGCGCAGCCTGGCAATCCGCTCACCCAGGAAC
>JAQBPS010000626.1 GCA_028287415.1 Bacillota bacterium
GTGCAGCTCCGCCAGCTCGACGCGGGTCTGCACCCGCAGCTTGGCATCCAGGTTCGACAGCGGTTCATCAAACAGGAAGACCTTCGGGTTCCGCACGATCGCCCGGCCCAGGGCGACCCGCTGGCGCTGGCCGCCGGAGAGCTCCTTGGGCTGCCGGTCGAGCAGGGCGCCGATGTCGAGGATGTCAGAGGCCTTCTTCACCCGCTGTGCGATCTCCGCCCGCGGCGTCTTCAGGTTCTCCAGGGCGAAGCTCAGGTTCTGCCGCACCGTCATGTGCGGGTAGAGCGCATAGTCCTGAAAGACCATGGCGATGTCCCGCTCGGCCGGCCGGACTTTATTGACGACGCGCCCGCCGATCAGGATGTCGCCCTCCGTCTGCCGCTCCAGGCCGGCGATCATCCGGAG
This sequence comes from Bacillota bacterium, assembly GCA_028287415.1. Classification (GTDB taxonomy): domain Bacteria; phylum Bacillota; class Sulfobacillia; order Symbiobacteriales; family Symbiobacteriaceae; genus RYN-353. Next base: position 406 of record JAQBPS010000626.1, read on the forward strand.
CGATGTCGTCTTGCCGCACCCGGACGGGCCGACGAAAACGACAAACTCCTTGTCGGGAATGGTAAAGGAGACATTGTCAACGGCTGCGACCTCGCCCTTCTGCTCGTCCACGAACCGCTTGGAAACGTTTTTGAAAACCACTTCGGCCATGGTGCGTACGTGCCCCCTTACCCCTTCATACCGCCGACGGTGATCCCCTTCAGGAAGTGCTTCTGCATGGTGATGAACAGGATGGCGATGGGGATGGCCGCCAGGACGGCGCCCGCCATCATCGCACCGTAGTCGGTCGTGTTCTCGTACTTGAAGCTGGCCAGGCCGACCTGGAGCACCCGGTGCGCCTTGTCGTTGGCGACCAGCAGCGGCCAGAAGAAGGAGGACCACTGGCCGACAAAGGTGAAGATCGCCAGCACCGCCAAACCGGGGCGGGCGAGCGGCAGCACGACCTTCCAGAACACCCGGAACTCACTGCACCCATCAATGCGTGCGGCGTCCATCAGTGAAGTGGGCAGCGATTGAATGAACTGCTTCATCAGGAAGATCGAACCCACGGAGACCAGGTTCGGGATCACCAGGGCCGCATACGTGTTGCCCAGCCCCAGCGTATCCGTCACCAGCAGATAGAGCGGGATCAGGGTGAGTTCGCCGGGGATCATCATCGTCGCCATAAAGGCCCAGAAGATCCGGTCCCGGCCGGGGAACTTCAGCTTCGAGAAAGCGTAGCCGGCCATCGCCGCAAAGATCAGGTTCGTGGCGGTAACGGTGACGGCCATGACACCGGAGTTGAAGATCCATCGGAATGGCTCGCCGCGGGTGAACAGGGTGACCCAGCCGTCCATGACGATCGGGCTGGGAAACCAGACCGGCGGCATTTTCGTCACCGCAACCCGGTCCTTGAACGCGCCGATCAGCATCCAGTAAAGCGGCAATACGGTCATCAGGCCCCAGAGGATCAGGAACGCCCAGCGCAGCACCTCGCCGATGATTCGGAGGGGGCGCAGGTTGCTGTTGGATTCACGCTTGGCAGCGCTCACAGTGGCCACGTACCCGCCTCCTAGTACTCAACGTTCGAACTCAGGAACTTATACTGAAGCGCGGTAATCAGGAGGATGATGCCGCCGAGGACGAAGCCCTGCGCAGCGGCGAAGCCCCACTCGTAGTGCGTGAACGCCGATTCATAGAGCATGAAGCCCAGGGTGGTGGTCGAAAAGTTCGGCCCGCCCTGCGTCAGCACATAGATGTCGCCAAAGGTCTGCATGGCCCCGATCACGCCCGTGATCAACAGGTAGACGGTCGTGGGTTTGAGCAGCGGGAAGGTAATCCGCCAGAACTTGCGCCAGCCGGACGTGTTGTCCAGCTCGGCTGCCTCATAGAGCGAGCCCGGAATGCCGTTCATGGCTGCCAGGTAGAGCACGACGACACCGCCATGGCCGCCGGGGTATGACTTGAAGATCAGGGTCCACAGGGCCGAGGCGGAGCCGGAGAGTAGCTTCGATGCGCCGAGGTGCAACCAGTTTACGAGGATGTAGTTGACCAGGCCGTCGCGCACGTCGAACATCCAGTTCCAGACCAGGGCCATGACGATGCCGGCTGCGACCACCGGCAGGTAAAACGAGAACTTGAAAATATGCTGCACCTTCGGCTTCAGCGGGTAAAGCAAGGTCGCCAGCAGCAGGCCGACGCCAATGTTGACGGGCACGGTAAAGACGGTGTATTGAACGGTGTTTTTGAATGCCTTGAGATAGATTGGATTGTTAAAGAGCATCGCGTAGTTCTTCAGGCCCACCCATTCGCCCCCGTTGAGGGCGGTCCAGTTCTGGAAGGAGAGGAAGAACGCCCAGAAGAGCGGGTAGAGCACAAAAATGGCGAACGTGATGAGCGGCACGAGGATGAACAGGTAGGCCCAGCCATACTCCCCGAGAAATTCCCTGATACCGCCCGAGGCGGGCGGGGGCAGTCGGCGGGACGGTGCGCCAGGCCTTGTAGGTGCGGCAGACATGCAATAGCTCCCCCCTTGGTTGCAAGATAGCGGGGGTGCGAGACCGCGCGCCCCCGCTCTGCCGCTGCCTACTTGGTCTTGAGGATGCCGTCAGCGCCCTTCGCGACGTTGTCCACGAACTGCTGCGGGCTGATCTCGTTCGCCCAGAAGGACTGGAAGTTCGGGCGCAGCACGTCGGTGTCGATCTTGCCGGAGGCCTTGTTGATCGCAGCGCTGTAGAACTTCGGCGGCACGGCCAGCCCGATCTCATGGTACAGGAAATCGAAGTTCTCCTTGCCCATGTGCAACTCGTCCGCCTTGGCCTGCAGCAACTTGCCCGAGGACTGGCGGGCGGGGATTACCAGGAGCTTTGCGGCCGGCAGGCCGCCGTCGAGCGCGGGTCCGCCGTCGCCACTGGTCAAGAAGTGGGCGAGATCGATGGCGAGCTTGCTCTTGTCGTCGCCACCGTAGTTCTTCTGACGGAAGACGTACAGGCCGGCCGTGCCCACCTGCGGGACTTCCTTCTCGGTCTTGGCGTGCGGGAAGGGCAGCAGGAC
>JAQBPS010000633.1 GCA_028287415.1 Bacillota bacterium
ACCAGGTGGCGCACATCCTTGTGGCCATCCTCCGCCTTGACCGCGATGCCAATGGCGCCGGTGATGCCCAGGTCACGCAGCACCGGGGAGGCGGCCACCGTCTCGGCCAGCACCCCGACGCAGTACACGCCCTCAGCGCCGCTCTTGGCAACGAGCTTGGCGCCCGGCAGGGTCATCAGATCCGTGCAGATCCGCTTCTTGCCGGCGATCAGGTAAGGGTACTGCCGCATCGCATCCCGGAAGCGGCGCCCCGCCTCCTCCTTGCCGGCGGGCATGTGAACCGGATCCGCCAGACGGGCGAAGGCGTAGGCCATGTTATGCAGGGGTAGTCCGAAGACGGGCACGCCGCAACCGTCAACGCCGATGGCGATCTGCTCCTCGGGCAGCCCCACGACATCGGCCACGTTCGCCCGGATCAGGCGCTGCAGTTCGGATTCGGGGTCCAGGTAATTATCCAGCGGCAGGCCGAGATGCTTGGCCAGCGCCAGCATGCCGGTGTGCTTGCCCGAGCAGTTGTTGTGAATTCGGCCGGGCGCTTCGCCCGCGGCGGTCATCGCCTCCGCCGTCTCCCGGTCGAACGGGAGGTGCGGGCCGCACTGGAGCAGGTCCGGAGACAGGCCGGCCAGGCGCATCGCATCGAGCACGGTCTCGGTATGGACTGGCTCGCCGTTGTGCGAGGCGCAGAACTGCGCGAGGTGCTGCGGGCCGAAGCCAAAGGCGTCCGCAGCGCCCGACAGGACGATCGGCATCGCCTGGATCGGCTTGGCGGACGAGCGCCAGTAGGTTGCCTTTTGCGGGTCGCCCACGCCAAACAGCAGCTTGCCCGTGGCGTCCACCACGGCAGCGTCGCCACGGAACAGGTTCTCGACCAGCGGACCCCGGGTCTGCTCCACTACGATCATCGACACGTTTACATTCCCCTTTGGCTGCGAAGGTTGTCAGGCCTGACAGGCGCCGATGAACGCCTTGAAGAGCGGCTTGAAGTTGTAGTCCCGACCGACGAAATTCTCCGGATGCCACTGCACGGATAGGACAAACTTGTGCCCCGGATGCTCGAGCGCCTCGTTGATGCCGTCTGCGGTGGCGGCGCTGCCCACGAACCCCGCCGGGACATCCTTGACGGACTGATGATGGAATGAGTTCGTCCGGAACTCAGCACCCATGAGGCTTTCCAGCTTGCTGCCGGGCTTCACCGCCACCGTATGAGAGGCGAACCAGCGGGGTCCCTGCTGAGCATGCTTCATCGCGGCAGGCACCTGCGCCGGAATATCCTGCACCAGTGTACCGCCCGCCGCCACCGCCAGCACCTGATGGCCGCGGCAGATCCCCAGGATCGGCAGATCCCGCTCGAGTGCGATCCGGCAGAGGGCGAGTTCCGCCACGTCCCGCTCGGGGGCGACACCGCCCAGCTTCAAGTGGGGCTGTTCACCGTAAATCTGCGGATCGACATCTTCGCCGCCTGACAGCAAAAGCCCGTCGAGTCGGTCCACCACCTCAGCCGCCTCCGCATCATTGGTGACGAAGGGCAGCAGCACCGGAATGCCACCGGCGTCCTGTACAGCGCGGAAATAATCGTTCGTGTTGAAAATCCAATCCCGGTTTGGCAATTCCCGGAGCGTGGAGGCGGTGATCCCGATCAGCGGCTTCTGCATTAGGCGGACCCCTTTCAATGTGTGCCCTCTAAACGGATGTGGACTATCGCGATGTAAACCATCAGGATGGCGGAAACCCGGGCGCCGTTGCTGGTCACCCGGGTTTATTCGACATCCGAACCTACAACTCTTTCAGACCGAGACTGATCAGCAGCGCGTCGTCCACCAGCTTCATGATCTCGCCGCCCAGGTGGGTGACCCGCTCCCGCAGCCGCCGCTTATCAATCGTGCGGACCTGCTCCAGGAGGATCACGGAGTCGCGCTCCAGACCATAGGTCTCACCGTTCAGTTCCACATGAATGGGGAGTTTGGCCTTTTCAATTTGACTGGTGATAGCGGAAACAATCACAGTGGGACTGTACTTGTTTCCGATGTCATTCTGCAACACGAGAACGGGCCGCACGCCCCCCTGCTCTGAACCGATGACAGGACTCAAATCCGCGTAGAACACATCGCCCCGCCGGATGTTGAGTGGCCTACTCATCCCACTGGGAACGGCCAGGGGAGAGAGCACCAGTCTCAAAGACGAGCCCTTCCTCGGCAAGAGTCAGGTTGATGCGCGCCATCTCAGCGTAGCCGCGCTTCAGCTGCTCCCGCATGTCCCGTTTCTTCCTTTCGTCCACGTAAATCCGCACAGCCTCTCGTATAAGGGCGCTGCGATTCCACCGCTCCATGGCAACCAGCCCATCTACCTCACGAAGAAGGTGATCCGGAACCGAGACGACTATGCGTTTCGACGATGCCATGGAGGCACCTCCCACGGTAGAAGGCTTCCCTTCTTATTCTATACGCTACTGAAAGGAATGGTCAAAGGGCCGGCGAGACTTTCACAGGATACCCGATTCCTGCGGCCTGCCATCCTTCCAGTAGATGCGGGGTACCCGCCTGCTAATGGCACACACGATCTCATAGTTGATCGTGCCGATGGTACGGGCCATGTCGCTGGCAGTGATGCGCTCGCCGTCCTGCTCGCCGATCAGGATCACCGCGTCGCCGGGCTGGACAGCAATGTCATCGGGCACACGAACCATGGTCTGGTCCATGCAGACCCTGCCGACGATCGGGCAGCGGCGCCCGTGGATCAGCACCTCGCCCTTGTTACTCAGCAGGCGGAACAGGCCGTCGGCGTAGCCGACAGGCAGGGTGGCGATGCGCTCCCGGGCGGGGGCCCGATAGGTGCAGCCGTAGGAGACTGGGGTGCCGGCCTCCACGGTCTTCACCAGGGCGACCTGAGTGCGCCAGGTGAGCGCGGGCTTCAGCGCCACCGGCCACGTCACGCCCGGGTCGGGCGGGAGCCCATACAGGGCGATACCGGCCCGCACCAGGTCGTAGTGACCCTCGCGGTGGAGCATGATGCCCGCACTGTTGCAGGCGTGCTTGAGCGATGGGTCAATCCCCGCGGCCTTCAGGTCGCCGAGGATCGAGTCGAAGGTCGCCAGTTGCCGGGCGGCATAATCATTCTCGGGCTCGTCAGCGGTCGCGAGGTGCGTGAAAATACCCTCGATCTCAATCCCCGGCAGGGCGGCAACCTCCCGGGCGAATGCGACAATCTCCGGTGCGCGCTTGCCGATACGGCCCATGCCGGTGTCGGCTTTCAGGTGGACGGGCGCCCTGCGCCCCGCCGCCTGCGCCGCGTCGGAGAGCGCCCGGGCAAACGGCAGGTCAAAGAGCGCCGGGCGGAGGTTATGTGCAATCACCGCCGATGCCTGTGCGGGCGGCACATAGCCGAAGATCAAAGTGGGCGCCGTGATGCCGGCAGCGCGCAGGGCCGCGCCTTCCTCCATCGCAGCGATGCCGAGCCAGGAAGCGCCCGCCTCCAGGGCCGCCCGGGCGACCGGCACGGCGCCGTGGCCGTAGCCGTCCGCCTTGACCACGGCCATCAGCTGGGCCTCCGGTGTCAGCTTGCGAAGTGCTCTGACATTATACTGAATCGCGTCCAGGTCGATATCGGCCCGGGTGGGGCGAATACGGGCCATATCCATCACTTTTATTAACCTCCTACCCGGGAAAGCCTGCTTCCAGCACGATGGCCACTGTTTTGGGCCAGCTCCAAGTTCGGCTGGGCAGGGGTAACCACTAGCGCCGTTATGAGACGCGTGGCTAACAGAACAGGCCCAAACGAATGGCGACCTAACCCTGGAACGTTTCCCACAAATCGCTCAGGCCCAAGCGCAGATCATGCTGGACAAGGGGCAGCTCACGGGCGAGGTCGCCCGCGAGGACGCCGTCGCTCCCCATGCGTTCGGCCAGCCGGTCACCGGCGAGGCCGTGCAT
>JAQBPS010000691.1 GCA_028287415.1 Bacillota bacterium
AAGATCATCGTCATGGGCGGATCGTACGGCGGCTTCATGACGCTGGCAGCGCTGACGCACTACCCCGATCTGTGGGCGGCGGGCGTGAACACGGTCGGCATCGCCAACCTCGAGAGCTTCCTGGAGAACACGGGCGCCTACCGCCGCAAGCTGCGGGAGAGCGAATACGGCTCGCTGGCGACCGACCGGGAATTCTTTCGGGAGATCTCCCCGATCTGGCACGTCGACAAGATTCGCGCCCCGCTGTTCGTTATCCACGGTGCGAACGACCCGCGTGTGCCGATTGGCGAGGCGGACCAGATCGTGGCAGCGGTCAAGCAGAACGGCGGCATTGTCGAATATCTGCGCTTCGAAGATGAAGGGCACGGCCTTGTCAAGCTGGCGAATCGACTGCAGACGTACCCCGCCGTGGCCGACTTCCTGGATCGGCACGTGCGGCAGGCCGGCAGCTGAACAGCCGCGAATGACGAGCCGCAGGGTGCAGCAACCTAATGGCGGAGGTGAGCCAGATGGTCGATCACGACAAGCGGGTCAGGCCGCAGGCGGGCACGCCTCCGCTGGTGCCGGCGAAACAGGCGGTGGCCGAGCGGATCCATCCCGGGCGGAAGCTGACTCCGCTCGGCGAGGGCACTGCCGACCACACGTACGCCGGGGCCGCCTACCGCGGCCGGGAGGTCGCTGCGGCCCGAGGCGAGCCCGGCCCGGAAGAGATGGGCATCGGGACAAACCACGGACTTGGCTATGTGTCTGAACCGGAGGAGCGTACAAATGACTACTCGCGAGCCCAGAACGAAGGGGAGTAACGCCGAGGTCGCCGAGGCCGGATTCAACCCGGAGGAGGCGTTCGTCGAGGACGACCTGGGGGCGGAGCCCACCGCCGCGGGTCGCGGCCCCAACACGGTCGTCAAGCAAGTCAAGCAGCAGTTGGATGTGGCGCCGGACACGACCGGGGACGTGGCAGACCGGAGTGAATACGCGGACGACAAGACCCGCCAGCCCAACGGCGAGGACTGACTCGCGGGTGACGCAAAACAGGCACGCCGCGATGGCGTGCCTGTTTTCGCTGATGCGGGCGGGTTGGGCTGGCGACGCGGCGCCGGGGCAGGGATCGCCCCATCGGCAGCGAATGTATGTACGATTAGCTTCGGCAACCGGAGGGATGTTCGTATGCCCCTCGCCAGTTTTCACCCCGTCGTCCGGGCCTGGTTCGAAGAGCGCTTCGGCAGCCCCAGCCCGCCGCAGTCCAAGGGCTGGCCGGTCATCGCGGAGGGCCGCAGTGCGCTGATTCTGGCGCCCACCGGTTCCGGCAAAACGCTGGCCGCCTTCCTCAAGTGCCTGGACCAGCTGTACCAGGACGGGGTCGGCGCCCAGGACGGCGTGCAAGTACTTTATATATCGCCGCTTAAGGCGTTGAATAATGACATCTACAAGAACCTTGAAGTGCCCCTGCAGGGCATCGAGGCGAAGGCCCGGGAGATGGGGGTCGAGCTGCCCCACCTGACCACCGCCGTCCGCACCGGCGACACCAGCCAGAAGGAGCGGGCCGCCATGGTCAGGCACCCACCCCACGTGCTGATCACCACCCCCGAGTCGCTTTATCTGATGCTGACATCCAAGGCGCGGGCGATCCTGCGGACGGTGCGTTACGTCATCGTTGACGAGATCCACGCCGTCTGCGGCACAAAGCGGGGGGTCCACCTCTCCGTCTCACTGGAACGGCTGGAGGCGTTGCTGCCGCAGCCCCCGGTCCGCATCGGGCTGTCCGCCACACAGCGCCCCCTGGCGGAGATCGCCCGGTACCTGGGCGGGGTCGGCCGCGAGGTGGCGATCATCGACACCGGCACCCGCAAGCAGCTGGACCTCCTGGTGGAGGTGCCGGTGGATGATATGCGTGCGCTGCCGAACAACACCATCTGGTCGGCGATCGAGCCGCGCCTGCTGGCGTTAATCAACGCGCACAAGTCGACGCTGATCTTTGTCAATTACCGCGGGCTGGCGGAGCGGCTGGCCGGCCACATCAACGCGCTGGCGGGTCGGGAGATCGCCCGGGTCCACCATGGCTCCATGAGCCGCGAAGCCCGGGAGCAGGTGGAGCAGCAGCTCAAGGAAGGGCGCCTCCCCTGCCTGGTCGCCACCGCATCCCTCGAACTCGGCATTGACGTGGGCGCCATCGACCTGGTCGTGCAGGTGGAATCGCCGAAGTCGGCGGCCCGTGGCCTGCAGCGGGTAGGCCGGGCGGGGCACATCGTCGGCATGCCGTCGAAGGGGCGGCTGATTCCGAAGTTCCGGGGCGACCTGCTGGAAATGGCCTGCATCGTGCGGGAGATGCGACTCGGCCGGGTGGAGGAGACCCACATTCCCACGGGTGCACTGGATGTCCTTGCCCAACAGGTCACGGCCATGGCGGCCATGGATGACTGGGCGGTGCCGGACCTGCTGGCGCTGCTGCGCCGGAGCCACTGCTACCGGGACCTGACCCAGCGGCAGCTGGAGAACGTGCTGGAGATGCTCTCCGGGCGCTACCCCTCCGCGGAGTTCCGGGATCTGCGGCCGCGCATCGTCTGGGACCGGGAGCAGGGGCGGATCCGGGCCCGGGAGGGGGCCCGCTCGCTGGCCGTGCTCTCCGGCGGCACGATCCCGGACCGGGGCTACTATGGCGTCTACATCAACGGTACGAGCGTCAAGCTTGGCGAGATGGACGAGGAGTTCGTCTACGAGTCACGGGTCGGCGAGGTCTTCCTGCTGGGCACGAACAGCTGGCGGATCGAAGCGATCGACCATGACCGCATCATGGTGACGGATGCGTTCGGCGCCATCCCGAAGCTGCCGTTCTGGAAGGGCGACGGCATGGGCCGCCCGTACGAGATGGGGGTTCAGGTGGGGGCGTTCACCCGGGAGGTGACCGCCCGGCTGGGCAGCCCTGGTCTGCACGACTGGCTTCAGGCGGAGTGTGCGCTCGATGACCGGGCGGCGGCCAACCTGGTCACCTACCTGGAGGAGCAAGTCGAGGCAACCGGCGTCGTGCCGACCGACCGGCAGATCCTGGTGGAGTACTTCTGGGATGAGACGGGCGACCGGCGGATCGTCATGCTCTCGCCGTTCGGGGGGCGGGTCCACCTTGCCTGGATGGTCGTGCTGAAGCGGCGCATCCGTGAGCTGATCGGCGTGGAGCCGGAGATGATCCAGAGCGACGACGGCATCCTGATCAGGCTGCCGGGCGTCGACGTGCCGCCAGCTGTGGAAAAGCTGCTGTCGGTCAGCCCGGGCGAGGCCGAGGAACTGCTCCTCGAAGAGGTCGGGAGCACGGCGGTCTTCGGCGCCTACTTCCGCATGAACGCCGGGCGGGCGCTGGTGCTGCCGCGCCCCCACCCGGGGCGGCGCCGGCCATTCTGGCTGCAGCGGCTGCGGGCAAAGGACCTGCTGGAGGTCGCCCGCAAGTACGACTCGTTCCCGGTGGTGCTCGAGACGTACCGGGAGGTTCTGCGGGACGTGCTGGACCTCGCAGGACTGAAGCAGGTGCTCGCCGGGGTCGAGTCGGGGGCGATCGGCATGCAGTCGGTGGAGACGCCCTCCCCCTCGCCGATGGCCGCCTCGATCATGATGGGCTTTGTCGGGGCCTATATGTACGACGGCGAAACGCCGAGGGCGGAGCGGCGGGGGGCGCTGCTCAACCTGAACCGGGATCTGCTGCGGGAGATTCTGGGTGCGGAGCAGCTGCGGGAGCTGCTGGACGAGCGGGCGATCGCTGCGCTCTCGGCCCGGTTGCAGCGGCTGGATGCGAACTGGCACCCGCGGAACCCCGACGAGGCGTGGGACCTGCTGATGCGCCTGGGCGATCTGACTGCGGCGGAGTTGCAGGAGCGCGGCGTCTCGGCAGATTGGTTGCAGCTCCTCCGGGACGATGGCCGGGCGGTGCTGCTCCGGGTCGGCGGCGAGGAGCGCTGGGTCGCCGCTGAGGACCGGGGACTCTACAGTGACCTGGCCGGGAACGCCGGTGCGGTCATCCGCCGGTTCGCTGCGAACCGCGGACCGTTCCTGACTGATGCGGTGGCGGTGCGGTATGGCTATACCCCGGAAACGGTGCTGCGCTACCTGGCGGTGCTCCAGGCGGAGGGGCTGCTGGCGGCGGGCGAGTACACCCGCGGGGTCACGGGGCGGGAGTACTGCGACACGGCGGTGCTCCAGCAGATCCACCGCCAGACGCTCTCCCTGTTGCGGCGGGAGGTTGAGCCGGTCGACGGGGCAGCCTACGCCCGGTTCCTTTTGGGCTGGCAGGGGGTTGCACGGGCTGACGACACGGCGCAGTCCGGCGGCAGCGGCGGGGCCCGGACGCGGCTTGCCGCCCAGGCCCTGCGCAAGGCGCTCAGGCAGCTCGAGGGCCTCCCGCTGCCCGCCGAGTGCTGGGAGCGGGAGCTCCTCCCGAGCCGGGCCCCCGGCTACCAGCCGGTCATGCTGGACCAGCTCTGTGCCACCGGCGAACTGCACTGGGCGGCCATGCCCGGCGGCAAGCTAGCCTTCTACCTGCCCGAGAACACCGGCGCCTTCGCGGGGCGGCTGATGGCCGAGCCACCGGCCGACCTGCCGGCCGAGCAGCAGGCGGTGCTGGCGGCGCTTCGGGCGTCCGGCGCCGACTTCCTGGGCGGCATCGCCAGGGCGGCGCGGCTCACCCCGCCAGCCGCCTTGGAGGCGCTGTGGGCCCTCGTCTGGGGTGGCCTGGTTACGAACGATACCTTCGCCCCCCTCCGCCAGGTGCTGCGGTCGCGGCGGGGCCGCTCGGCACCCCTGCAGAGCGGCACGGGGCGCTGGTCGCTACTTGCGCGACTGCCGCTCGCTGAACCGGATGGCATCGTTCCCGCAGAGGCATATGCGCAACTGTTGCTGAACCGCTACGGGGTCGTCACCCGCGAGGCGGTCCAGCAGGAGGACGGCCCGGTCACGTGGCCCGAGGTGCTGGCCGTCCTGAAGCGCATGGAGATGCGGGGCCAGGTGCGGCAGGGTTACTTCATCCGTGACCTGTCGGGGGCCCAGTTCGCCCTGCCCGAGGCGGTTGAGCGGCTGCGGGCCGCCCGTGACAGCGCCACAGGAGCGATGCGCCTGCTCGCTGCGTGCGACCCGGCCAACCCCTACGGGGCGCTGTTGCCGACCCCGGATGGGCCCCGCATCGCCCGCCTGGCCTCCACCTACCTGGTGCTGGAGGATGGGCGCCCGGTGCTGGCCATTGAGTCATTCGGCAAGCGGCTGGTACCGCTTGAGCCGCTTGCCGGCGAACGGCTGCAAGCGGCCCTGGGCTGCGTGCGGGAGCTGCTCGCCGGGCCCGCCCCGGCCAGGGCGAAGCGCCGGATCGAAGTGGAGCGGTGGGGCGACACCCCGATCCACGAAAGCGAGGCTGCTCCGGTCCTGCAGGGACTGGGCTTCGAGCGGGTGCCAACCAAACTCGTATTTTATAAGTAGGGAGCGAAGCATCCTGTCACACAACACCCCCACCATCACCAGCGCAGCGATGGGCACCGTCGTCGATGAAAGTGGTCGAGTCCTGCTAATCAAGCGGCTGAATGAGCCCTATGTGGGCATGTGGGCCATACCCGGCGGCAAGGTGGAAGTGGGTGAGCACCCGGACGCCGCCATGGTCCGCGAATTCCGTGAGGAGACCGGCCTGAAGGTAGCGGTCGAGCGCTTCTGCGGCTGCATCTCTGAGAAGTATCCCGGCCGCGACGGCGAGGGTCACTTCCTGATCTACCTGTTCCGGCTGCGGATCACAGGCGGCGAGCTGGGGGAGCAAAAGGAAGGGCCGCTGCAATGGGTGCGGCCGGAGGATTTGGATGCGATCGCCATTCCGTCAGACGCCTGGATGCTCCGCCACATGCTCCTTCCCGACCGCGGCCCGGGGCTGGTCGCACTGCGGGGCCTTGAAACCACTGTAGAGATTGAACAGCAATACGAATAGATTCTCCCCCAATGGCAGAAGCCCCCGTGACGGCCAAGCCGGCACGGGGGCTGACGGGGAAACCCCACGCGGGGAGAGGGGGTTGCGCGCTCTGCGACTGCGCACAAAACGCCCCGCACGCTAAAACAGCAGTGTGCGGGGCGTTTTGTGCT
>JAQBPS010000708.1 GCA_028287415.1 Bacillota bacterium
TTGTTCCCGGGCTCAATTTCGTGGGCAAGATCGCACCGGGGAATCTGATTCGCCCCTTTGGCGCCATCCTCGGCGGGGTCGCCGAGTGCACCATCTCCGGGACCATCACCATGGTGACGACGGACCGGGTGTTGCCGCCCCTGGCCGACACCGTGTTTCCCTGGCAGGTGCACGGGCCAGTGCCGGGTATCATGCTGAGCGTACCCTTCGGTGGCAATCTCTCCCTCTCCAAGCTCACCTTCGACAACCTGGGGCTGCGCATCTATTGCCCGCTGACCGGCGACTGGCTGGCCGGCAATGCCACGTATGCCCCGGTCGTCGCGGTGGTCGCCCATGTTGGGGTACCCAGTGCCAATATGGATGCGGATCTGACGTCGCTGCTCGTACCGGGGTCCCAACGCCTCTTGCTCGACGCTGCGATTGAGGGCGTCAGCCTGGACAGCCTGGCCCGGCTAACCGACCTGGCCAACGGCAACGACCTTTTTGATATGCTGCCAACCGAGATCAAGTCAATGGGGGAAGCACTGGGTGGACTCAGTCTGCTGGGGATCAGCATCAGCCTCAGTGGCGACTTTTCCACCACGGCCGTCGAGTATATTCACCTGGTCGTCGGCATGCCAAACGCTGCGTGGACCGCCGCTCCCGGCTTCACGCTCGCAAAGCCCTCGGCCGACTTCGCCATCGTAGAACCCTTTGGTCCGCAGCGTGCGGTAAGCGTGAGCTTTGCGGGTGTGATGCAGATCGCGGGAAGCAACCTCATCGTGGGTACCGAGTACCCCGGCTTCAACCTGCGGGTCTCACTGCAAGATCAGGCCATCCTGCCGCTTCATGCCTTCTTCACGGAATACCTGCCCGAGTTGCCGGCACCGCCGGACCTGTCCGTGGATTCGTTCGAGCTGTACATCGCACCCGGCGAGAGCTACACGGTGACCGCGCAAATGCTGGACAATCCCCCCTGGACACTGGAATTGGGACCGGGCCCCGTCAGCATCGGCAACGTCTCCCTGGATTTGACCAAGACCGCCGGCGGCAGCGCCGAGGGTAGCTTTGCCGGCTTTCTCCAGCTGGGAGAAGCGTTGCAGATGCAGATGGCCTACCAGATCCCGGGTAACTTCATGATCCGAGCCGATCTGCCCGAGGCAAAGCTGTCCCAGCTCATCGCCAGCCTGAACGACATCGGAATCGCCTTGCCATCCGGATTTGACATCGATCTCAAGGGCACATCCGTGCTGATTGAAAAGCAGGCGGCCGACCTGACGTTTAGCGCCGCCACCATCATCGACGGGATGGGCTTGCTCGCCTTCACCGCCGAGAAGCAGGGCCAGTGGGGATTCGCCGTCGGGGTCGACCTCCCGGGCGGCCTGCCGACGGTCCCGGGTGTTGCCGCACTCGCCGCCTTTGACTCGTTCGTTGGTCTGGAAAAACTGATGCTTGTGGTCTCTTCGATCGCTCAGCCTGGCTTCCAGTTTCCTGACATGGCGAGCTTTAACACGCCGGTGCTGGCGGGACAGAAGCTGCAACTGCCACCACAGGCGAGCGGCCTGGTTGAAGGATTTAACTTTTTCGCCCAGCTCAGCACGACCAAAAGCCAGGCTTTTCGTGCCCTGGCCAAGTACCTGGGGGTGAAGCTGGACGGCTCCATCGGCATTACGCTGGGCGTGAGCCTGCCCGACCCCGTCACGAACTCCAAGCTCTTCCTGTCCGTACACGAAGAGCTTCAGAGCGGCACCACGTTGACCGGCGAATTGGGCGGGCTCCTCCAGGGCGGCGAGGTGGGTGCCTTCCTGACTGGTGACCTGAAGACCGGGGTACAGGGTCAGCCCATGGACTTCAGCGTAACGGCCATGGTGCTGGAGAACGGACTGCTGATCGCGGGCTCCATGCAGGGCACCATTCACTTCGATCCGGTGCCTGTGCAATTGAGCAACCTGGGCCTGGTCATCGGTCTGGACTGGGAAGGCATCCCCAGCCTGGGCATCGCCGCCACGCTGGATGTGGCCAACTTCAACAGCGCCCTGGCCATCTTCTTCGATTCCGTGGACCCGGCAAAGAGCCTGTTCGCGGGTGCCGTCAGCGACCTTAGTCTCCTGGATGTGGCCCAGACGCTGGCTGGCCAGGCGAGCGTCCCCGGCGTGGTCGGCGATGTGCTCGGCAAAATCGGGTTGAAGGGGTTGCAGGCCTTCAACATGCCCGCCTCCGTCGGCACCGCATTGGACAACCGGGACCTCGGCAGCATCGCCGGAGCGTTCCAGCAGTACGGCAGCACGCAAGTGCCAGGCACCAGCAGCAACGTCCTGCTGGAGATCAACACGGCGGGCGCGGTCTGGCACCTGACGGACCTGTCCACCATGTCACACTACACGCTGACCCGCCGGGGCGAACAGATCGCGGTCGCGCTCGAGGCCCAAATTTACTGCGCACCTCAGGACACCTACATTGGCGCCCTCAAGTACCCGGAGGGTTTCCATGTCCAGGCAGAGATCGACTACCTGGTGCTGCAGGCGAAACTCAAGGTCGCCATCAACCCCAGTCAGGGCATCGCCGCCGATGCCAGCATCGCGCCCGTAATCATCTACAGCCGTGACTTCTTCGCCGTTACGGACGCGGACGGTCAGACCGGACCGCTGCTCTCGCTCGCCACGTTCAGCCAGCCGAATCAGCCGGACGCACACCTGCAGGGGCCGCATGTGCTGGTCACCGGCAAGCTGCGCTTGCTTGGTATGGACATTTCCAGTACCTATGTCTCGGTTGGAGCCGCGGGTCTGCAGTTCCAGATCTCGCAACAGGTCTCGCCGGCAGTGCACCTGGACGTAAATGGGAATTTTGACAGCATCAACAGCCTGGACGTCAGCGGTGGCATCACCATCGGCATCAGCCGTGGGCTGGACCTCGGCCCGCTGGGCAGTCTGCATGTCGATATCAGTGTGCAGGGGTCGCTGGACATGGGCTACAAGAACGGCAGTGCATACGCCACCCTGCAGGCCGGGTTCGACTTTCAGGGGATCCACGCCGATATTCCCAAGCTCAATCTGGACGTGAACGGCCAGGCGTTGACGAATATCGCTGATACGATTTGGGACCAGGTCAAGGAGATCATCACCAAGATGCTGACGAACGCCGACCAATGGCTGGCATGGGTGAAGAACGGCATCATTCAGGGTGCCGGGCAGACAGCGCAGCAGGTCGGTTCGGTCCTGCATGATGTCTACAATCTCTCCGCCAACGAGGTTGCTGACAAGACGCACCAGGTCCTGGGGTATGGTGCCGACGGCGTGGCCGCAGCACTGCAAGGTGCGGGTGCCACCGCAGACCAGGCCGTGCAAATCTTGGGCGGACTTGGCTACGATGCGTCCGACGTGGCAAAGGCGATCGGCTCCGTGTTCACATCGGTGCATGTGGACACCAGCTTCGGCCATCTTGACACCCCGGCCGGTCCACATATGGACACCCCGACGGCGCACGTCGACATATCCTCGACGCACATTGATACTTCACAGCACATCGACATTCCGGGTACCCATGCCGACCAGGACCTTGGCTTTTTGGGCCACGCCGATACAAATATCACGCCCCATGGCGACACGAGTCCCCATGTGGATCAGACCACTACGCCGCATGGCGATACCAGCACGCCCCACGCCGACACCGATCTGCCGCCACATGTGGACACCGGGACGCACATCGACATTAAACCGTGACGCTCCCCGAGAATGTTTACGCAGCGAGGGGGTTCCGCCCGTGGCCGTAGAACTGCGTCCTTTTGGTGTGGCCTGCAACATTTCCTGTCGGTACTGTTACCAAAACCCCTTGCGTGAGGCCGGTAACATCCGGCAGCATTATGACATGGAGCGAATGCGAGCCGCCATCCAGCGCGAGGGTGGCCCATTCACACTCTTTGGCGGCGAACCGTTGCTCATGCCGCTGGATGATCTCGAAGAACTTTTTCGCTGGGGCCTTGAGACGTACGGTACTAACTCCGTCCAGACGAACGGTACGCTGATCGGCGATGCACACGTCCGCCTGTTTCAGACCTACAACGTGCATGTAGGTATTTCTATCGATGGGCCGGGTGAGCTCAATGAACTGCGCTGGCACGGGAGTGACGAGCGGACCAGCGCGAGCACGCAGGTTACCCTGTCCAGCATCGCACGGCTCTGTCGCGAACACCGGCCGCCCGGGCTGATTGTGACCCTGCACCGCATGAACGCAGCTGCGGATCGGTTGCCGCGCCTCTACGAATGGGTGCGCGAAATGGATGCCCTCGGTGTGCGCACCATGCGGCTGCACTTGCTGGAAGTGGAGTCGGAGGAGATCCGCCGGGACTACAGCCTGACGACTGAGGAGAACATGGAGGCGCTGCTTGGGTTTGCACAATTGCAGACGGAGCTCAAGCATCTCCGTTTCGACGTGCTGGACGAGATCGAACGCGGCCTGTTGGGCCGCGACCAGGATACTTCCTGCGTCTGGCATGCCTGCGACCCGCTCACCACTCCCGCCGTGCGCGGCGTGGAGGGCAACGGCCAGTCAAGCAACTGCGGCCGGACCAACAAGGACGGAATCGACTTTATCAAAGCCGATAGCCGCGGCTATGAACGGTATATCGGCCTCTACCATACCCCGCAAGAGCACGGTGGCTGCGCGGGGTGCCGGTTCTTTCTCATGTGCAAAGGACAATGTCCCGGCACCGCGATTGACGGCGACTGGCGTAACCGCTCGGAGCTCTGTGAGGTGTGGAAACGCCTGTTCATGCATGCGGAAACCCGGCTGGTGCAACAGGGAGAGTTGCCACTCTCCGTGCATCCGCTGCGCCCGCAGTTGGAGCAGCGCATGCTGCAGCAGTGGCAGCAAGGCCGCAATAGTACAATCCAGAGCCTGCACGCAGCCCTGGTTGCCGAGGGCAACAGCCCCGCTGCAGGTGCCAAGGTTGCGCCCCACCCCGGCGCTGCGGGCGGGCTGCCCTACTTCGTGCGTCACGCTTTCGTGGGGGAAGCACAACGCGCTACCTGGGCGCCGCGGTTCGATGCGGTTCGCAGCGCGCTGGGGCGGATCGCGGTCCTGGCAGTGGCCCGGCAAATGGTGCCCATCGCGGTGAGCACGGTCGTCGCAGCGGATGTGTTCGCGCTGCACACGTTTGCAGCCGCTCACGATTTACACACCTGGCTGCTGCCCAAAGAACCGCGTGAGCGACTACAGCGTGTAGCCATCGGTGGGCACGCGGAGATCGGCATGTACAAGCGAGCGCGGGAGCAAGCGGATCAAGCGACCCTGGATGAGCTGACCGGTATACCGTCGTGCTGCCGCAAGCCTCGTACCGAAGCCCAATCAGCCGAGCCGTCCGATCCGGTCTGGGCGATGGTGGCGGGGCACCCCCTGGACAGCAGCGCCGTGGACGTGGACAGCACTTCGGCTCTCAGTCCGGTATTGCGTTGCCTGGGCCTTGACGTGCTTGGTTACGACGCCTGTTCGTTCCACTGCCCGGAAAGCCTGGTCCGCGGCGCAACTCTGCTCGCGCTGGGCCGGGAGGCGGGCATGACCGAGGCGATGGATTGGCTCGCGGCCATCATGGACTGGCCGGTGGAGTGGACGGCATTGCATGGAATAGCCGAAGTGAAGACGGGCGTCCTGAAGGTGGTTTATCGCACCGGCTATACGCCCGACAAAGTGATCGTGCGTTACCACGGTCGGCTACTTGCGCCCGACGCCGCCCGGGGACTCTCCTTCGCCTACCGGACACCGCGGCTTGGGCGTCGCGCAGTGGGCGCCCCGATCGATGCGACAAAAGCATAACGAACCACGGACGACTGGGACCTGCGATCAGCACGGCTCTTTACCCGCACAATTGTGGAGGAGATAACATGGCAGGCAAACTGCTCTGGTGGAATACCAAGCGACTCGGTGGCACCACATCGGAGGCTCGCAAAAAGGCGATTGCTGCGATTTCCAATGGTATAGAGTTCGATTACCAGTTCTTCTGCGAATTGTGCTCGGCCGCGGAGGACCCTCGGTGGCAGAACATTACCTACCGCAAGCAGTCCAACAGCCAATTGGGCTATGGTTGCTACGATCAGAACGGCGCCGAGTACGTTTTGGCCCGAGAGGATCCGCCTGCGGGCGCTCCACCCGGCTACGCCGGCTTTGCTGGCGGCAACAACTTCAAAAACCTGGTAGATCGGGCGCCAGCCTATGCTGTAGGACCGGTGGGTGGGGTGGCAGTCTATATCATTCATGCTCCCTCCACCATGAACGGGGCCGGGGGAAAGCGAGCGCTGTCCTATCTGGCGTGCCATTTCATGAACATACACGGGGACAATCCCTGGCTTATCGTCGGCGACTTCAACGTGCGTCCCGACGACCTGGGGAACCCGCCGGCGGGATTCGGCGCCCGGCTTGGCTGGAACATGGCCGGCCTGATCACCCCGCCGGACGTGGACACATACAAAGGCACGTTCCGGAATTCCAAGCTCGACTATGTATTGAGCAATGGCGTCGCAGGTGTCAGCGTCACGGTGATTCGTCGCAGCACGCGCTGGTCTGACCACATGCCGATTGTGGTGGAGTGGACCTAGCAAGTCCAGCGGAACTACGCCGATGGCAGGCGGGGGGACGGTGGCCAGCCCCCCGCCCTACCCCAGGCCCACGTACCCCAGCACGCTGTCGATCTCCCGCAGCGCCTGCGCATCCAGGCGCATGCCCGGCGCCCGGATCGCCGCACACCGGATGGCGCCCCGCCGCCGCAGGATCTCCTTGCGGATGGCGAGACCGACCCCCGCCTGCCCCTCGTAGCGGATCAGCGGCATATGCGTGTAGAACGTCGCCCGCGCCTCCGCATGGCGGCCCGCCGTGAAATCGGTGTAAATGCTGACCAGGATCTCGGTAAACGCAAAGCCCGTCATCGTCCCTACGGCGCCCCGCTCCAGCTCCTCCAGGAAGTACTGGCCGCCCAGGCCGCCGAAGATCTGGGCATCCGGCGCCTGCTCCCGAATTCGGGAGAGCTTTTGCGGCACCGGCGCCTCCTCCAGTTTGATGTACGGCAGGCCCAGGCCCGCCAGGAAGGAGGCGGGCATGATCACGCCGGTCGTGACCGGCTCATCCTGCACGACGACGGGGATCTTCACAGCGGCGGCCACCGATCGGTAAAAGTCCGCCACGCTGTCCAGGTTGCGCAGGTTGGTCGGCGGGGCCAGCATAATGCCGGCGGCGCCCATCGCCGCGACCCGCTGCGAGATCTCAATCACCACCCGGGTGCCCGTGTGCGTCGTGTTGACGACGACGGGGATCCGGCCGTTCACCTGCTCCAGCACCACCCGGGTCACGTGATCCCGCTCACTGTCCGACAGCTTGGCGACTTCGCCCATGATCCCGAGGATCGTCAGGCCGGCCGCCCCCGCCTTGATCTGAAACTCCACCAGGCTCTGCAAGCTCTCGTCGTCGATCCGCCCCTGCTCATCAAACGGGGTCGCCAGAATGTTGAAGACGCCCTTCATCAGCTGTGCACCTTCTCCTCAAGGAGATACTTGGCGATCGCCTGCTCATCGTACTCGATGCCCAGGCCCGGCCCCTCCGGCGGAATGAGCGTCCCGTTCTTCGTCACCTGCCGCGGATTGTGCATAATCAGGTCGAAGTTCTTCACATCCGTGCCGACGAACTTCTCCAGGATCGAGACCTCGCGGGTCACACAGCCGAGGTGGACATGGATGTCCCAGTGGTAGTGAGGCGCCACCGAGACGCCCTGGGCGCCCGCACAGGCTGCGATGCGCATCCACTCCGACACGCCCCCGCACATGGTGGCGTCCGGCTGGATGTAGTCAATCGCGCCGGACCGGATCAGCTCCTGGAACTCCCAGCGGGTGGCGGCCACCTCGCCGGTGGCGAGGGGGATCCTCGTCTGCTTGCGCAGGCGCACATGGCCTTCGACCATGTCAACCGGCAGAGGCTCCTCAAACCAGGTGATGTCGTATGGCTCCACCGCCCGGCACAGGCTGGCGCACTCGTTCACGTCAACGTAGGCCTGGTTGGCGTCGATCATCAGTTTCACCTCCGGGCCGATCACATCGCGCACCAGCTTGACCCGCTGGGCCTCCTTGACCGGATCGAGGCGCCCGACCTTCATCTTCACCGCATTGAAGCCCTGGTCCATGTAGCCGCGGACCTCGGCCTCCAGCTTGCTGAAGACCTCCAGCCCGTCGTAGTAGTAA
>JAQBPS010000709.1 GCA_028287415.1 Bacillota bacterium
ACAGACAGGAGGCGCTTATCCTGATCGAGACGACGCCGCACCTGGCAACGCCGATCCGGGCCAAATTGCTTCCGCTCGCAGACGGCGAGAACTTCCACCTGACTGAACAGCACCCATTTGTGCAGGTCACCTTCCAGGGCACAACACACCCTGACCAGGGCTGGAAGCTTCACGTGTCGGCCACGCCGCGAACCGCCGTTGCCGTGTTCGCCGCCTGCTGGCCGATCCTGGCTGATGCGCGCGTCACGTTCAAGGTGATGGAACCCGGGGAACTCGCGGAGGTGAACGGACTGAATGCGGCCCGCAGTCAGGTTGGCAAGTTTCTGACGGTCTATCCCGGCAGTGACACTGAGGCGGTACAACTGGCGGTGAAGCTGCACGAGGCAACCACGGGCATGGCCGGGCCCCGCATCCCCTCCGACCGGCCTTTGGCCCCCGGCAGCCTGGTGCACTATCGCTACGGGGGATTCGTCGAGCACGCCGTGGTCACCCATGAGGGCGAACTGCTCCCCGTGATCCATGACCCTTCCGGGCGGCCTGTCCCCGATCGGCGCGACCCCTGGTTCCAGCCGCCGCCCTGGGTCATCGACCCCTTCGCCGAGGCGGGAGCGGCCCTGCCTGACGCTGAGGAAGAGGGCCCGATTGGCGCACGCTACCGGGTGACCGCAGCCCTCAAGCAGGCGGCGCGGGGCGGTGTCTATCTGGCGGAGGAGATCGGCGTAGAACCGCCCGGGCAGCTCTTGATCAAAGAGGGACGAGCCCATATTGAGGTGGACAAGTATGACCCCGGGGAGCGCGATGTGCGCGATGTGCGCGCTTTGCTTCGCGCTGAGTTTATGACGCTCCAGCGTGTGGCCGGCACAGGCTGGGTGCCCGAGCCCTACGATCTGTTTGAACAGGGCGGAAACGCTTACATCGTGCGCGAGTATATCAACGGCAAGCCAATGCGCACCTTTCTGAAAGAGACAGTTGTCGCCGGGCGGAGCGCCCCGGCGTTGCGGCGTGTGGTCGACTGGGCCGCTGAACTGGCCAGGATCTGCGTCGACTTTCATGCGGCCGGCCTGATCATTCGTGACCTGACCCCGAATAACGTGCTGGTGACGGATGGCGACAGGCTGCGCATGATCGACCTGGAACTGGTATGGCCGGTCGATGGCTCGGGCGGCAGGCCCGTGCAAATGGCAACGCCCGGCTACGCGTGCGAATCCGGGCAGGAGCCTACTGTGGCGGATGACATTTACGCATTCGGAGCGACCCTGTTCTTCCTCTTGGCCAGGGAGGATGCGTACCTGATCAGCGACGACACCCCGCTTCTCCCCCGGCAGATGGCGGTGCTTGACCACTGCTGCCCGGAGCTGCCGGTTGCGCTGCGGGCCATTGTCGAACGGTGCCTGCAGCGCAGCCCCGCGGAGCGCTTTCCGAGCGCACAGGCGTTGGCTGATGCGGTTGGGGCCGTAAAGGCGAGCCTGAGTCCCGACCTGACCATCTCCCCTGACCGTGCGCAGTCGGCAAGCCGCCTGGATGCGCCGGGGTGTGAAGCAATGCTGCAGCTCGCCCGCGGCGCAGGCGATGAATTGATCCGGACCATAACACCCGACGACCGCGACTACTGTTGGCCCTACCAGAAGAACGTGCCACGCAGCGCCCCCGGGAATCTCCAGTACGGCACCAGCGGCGCCGCACTGCTGCTGATCGACCTCTATGAGCGGACCCGGGAGGAACGGTACTTGCAAATGGCTGCCCGGGCAGCGGACTGGGTCTACGAGCGCGTCAAGGGGTCCGACCAGGGGATTCCGGGGCTCCATTTCGGCAATGGCGCCGCTGCCTGGTTCTTCCTGCGCATGGGCCTGGCTTCCGGCGAGGAACGGTACCTGCGTTGGGCTGACGAGGTAATCACCCAGCTGCTTACGTGGCCCATGACCTTTGTCGATATCACGCACGGAACCGCGGGCATTGCTTTGCTGTTGCTCGCCCTTGCCCGGGCAACCCAAAATCCGCGGCACCAGATGCGGGCGGCGGAGCTCGGGGACTCGCTCCTGAACCGGGCGGAACCGGGCAAGGCGGGGTTGCTGTGGGCCGGCCTCAACAAGCAGCGGTTTCTCGGTTTTGCCCATGGCGTTGCCGGCGTGGGTTACTGCTTGCTGGAATTGGGGAAGGCGACCGGCGCCAGCCGTTTTACCGATGGGGCTGAAGCGGCACTGACCGAGTTGCTCGCCGGCGCCTATCCGCTCGGCCCCGAAAGTGAAGGCTGGAACTGGCCGAAGTGGGACGGCAGTGAGACCAACATGATTTACTGGTGCAATGGGGCGCCCGGCGTGGGCCAGTTTTTAATTGAGGCCTACCGCACTTTCGGCCGCACCGAGTACCTGGAAGCGGCCCGCCGCGCCGCTGTCACCACGTGGGAGCGGACGACTACGGATACGCTGGGACAGTGCCATGGCGTGGCCGGCAACGCCGAATTCTTGCTGGATATGTACCGGGTGACGCGCGCTCCCGTCTATCTGCGGCAGGCGCTGTCGCTGGCCGGCGGCATCGCTGTGCGCTCGTACCGTTCGGCCGGCGGTGCGCGTCTCTGGCCGGCAGAGGGTGCCCCGGACCAGGCCGGTTACATGACCGGGTACGCTGGCATCGCCTCTCTCCTGCTGCGTCTCTCCGCTCCGGAACCGTACCGGCGGGAGTGGGTGCTGCCCATTGCCCGGCTCGTCGTGAGTAGCTAGCTGGGGGCGCCGCCCGCACCAGGGAGGGAACTGCCGGATGCTGTCGATTTCAAGCGAGCTCAGCACCATCGCGGGGCGCTTGCAGGCGTACGCCGCGGACCCCGCAGCCAACCCGGTCTGGGCCGGCCTGCACGCTGCGGTCGGCGCACAGGCGCTGTATGACCTGTATCCGCTGTGTGCGCAGGCGGGTCAGGTGCTCTGGCTGCGCTGCGCAGCGCCCGGCTGGTCCGGAGCGCCGCTCCATGCCCAGTGCCTGGAGGCTGTGGGCGTCGCGGCCGAGGCGACGCCCGCCGAGGAGCTGCCGTGGTCGGCCTATCTGGCGGCCCAGCAACCGCCGGGTGCGGCGATGGATGCCGTGCTGCGGATGATCGGCCAGTTGCAAGCGCACCTGATGGGGGCGGACGGCGAGGGAAAGCCCGGCTTCCTGCTGCTCGCAGATGTGCAGTGGCTGACGGCGACGGACCGCCGGTTCCTGCACATGCTGGTGTCGGCGCCCTGGATGAGGCGGGTGGCGATCATTGCTGCCGGAACGGCGCTCCCGGCCGAAGGGCTGCTCCCCTTTGACCTGTCTCTTACACTCGCCCCGGATCCGGTGGCGCGCGTCCTTGATCTGGGTGGCGAGGTGGCTGAGGCGCTGCTCGTTGCCGTAACGCTTTACGGTGATGGCATGCCTGCGGCGTTTGCGAGCGGGCTGTTTCCGGATGCCCAACCGCGGGCGATCGGTCTCGCGGAGCGAGCAGCCCGCCTGTATTTGCAGGGCGCTGACTGGCGGCAGGCCGCCGTCAGGCTTGCCCGGAGCAAGCCCGAACGTGCCCGCCGGCTCGCAGGGCGGTTGGCCGAACTGGAGGCCCGGAGCGGGTGGCAGCCGAACACCTACCGACTGGCCGGACTGTGCGCGCTGGCGCAGGACAGCGAAGGGCTGTCGGTGGCCCTACACCGGCTCTATCTGGCGACGCCGCCGTTCGACGGACAGGCCACGGAGCCCCTGTGGCGACGGCTGCGGCGGCTGGCCAAGCGCGCCGGGAAGGCGGAGACCTGGGCGCTGGCGACCAGCAATCTGGCCCTGACGATCCAATCCCGGGAGCGCTCTGCGGAGGCGAGCGAGCTGATTGCGGCGGCCGCGGCGAAACTGGCGCAGCCGGAGGCGCGCTGGCGCATCCGCTACGAAGCGGCGCAGATGCTTACGCGCAGCCGTGACACGAGCCTGTTTCCGACGGCGTTGGCCCATTATGAGGCGGCCCTGACCGACCTCGACAGCATCAGCCCGCCCCCGGTGCAGGCGAGCGGGCGGTCCGCGGTCATGAATGGACTGGCGCTCGTCAGCGTGTACAGCGACCGGCCCGACGAGGCCCTGGGGCGGGAGCTCCGCGCCATCCAATACCTGGAGCGTTTGCCGGCGAAGAGCCGCAGGTCCACCGAGATTCAAGACCAACTTATGACGAACTGCCTGCGCATGGGTGATGTCTATCGGAAGCGGCTGAAGGATTACCCGCCTGCGCGCTACTGGTACCGCCGGGCATTGCGACACGCGCACAACTCAGAGCAGAAGTGGTCGGCATTTTTCGCACACAAAAGCCTCGGCCTTGTCGGCGCTGATGCGGGCGCCTACGCGCAGGCACTGCGCGACTTTCACCTGGCCATACAGGCGCTCGAAGCGAGCCGCTCACGCGGCACCTCGCGCTCAAGCCTCCACGTTGAGCTGAATCAAGTCCGCTGGTTTGCCGCCGACATGCTCTACAACCTGACGCGCTACGCGGACGCCTTGCAGGCGTTCCAGGCGCTGCTTCAGTCCGGCGTGCCGTTGACCCCCAGGGCCACGCAACTGTTGGAGACACGTATCCAACTCTGCCAGCAGCAATTGGGGGCACACGCGGCACGGCAGGTGGGTGCGCCCAATGGCACGAATTGAGACGCGTACATTCCGGGAGGCATCACCGTGGCGGAGCCTGTACACCGGGGGGCACCGCTATTGGGTTGTGCTGCTGGGTACGCAGGGAAATCGAAAGGTCGCCCCGTTACTTGGGGGCGAC
>JAQBPS010000739.1 GCA_028287415.1 Bacillota bacterium
GGCACCGCCGTTCTGTTTGACCTGGTGCGGGAGATTAACACCAGGCTGACCGGAGAGTCGTCCGCAGAGCTGGCGCAGGGCGCCCTGGGCCTGCTGAAGGAGCTCGCAGGGGTGCTGGGGTTGCTCCAGCAGGCAGCGGATGCCGCTGGGCTCGACGACGAGATCCAGGCGCTTGTGGATGCCCGACAGGCCGCCCGCAAGGCGAAGAACTGGGCTGAGTCGGACCGGGTCCGTGACCAGCTGGCCGGCATGGGCATTGTTCTGGAGGATACGGCGCAGGGGGTGCGTTGGAAGCGGAAATGAACACCTTCCGGCCCATGCCGCTGCCATCACGGCCGGAACTGAAGAACCCGCTGCTCCTGCCGCCGCTCACACTGGCTTATGTGGGCGATGGCGTGTATGAACTCTTTGTGCGCCAGCGTCTCCTGACGCTCGGGCACGTGCGGGTTAACGACCTGCACAGGAGTGCGGTCCGCTACGTACGGGCAAATGCCCAGGCCAGGGCGCTGGCGGCCCTCGGACCATCGCTCACGGAAGCGGAGCAGGATGCGGCACGGCGGGGGCGGAACGCGAAGAGCCATGCCGCACCCAAGGGGAGCGATGCGGCCGAGTACGCGGCCGCCACGGCGTTTGAGACCCTCGTGGGCTTCCTGTACCTGAGCGGTCAGGCGGAGCGCCTGGCGGAGGTCCTGGCGGTCACAGCGGCCTATCTCGAGCAGTGATAACGCAGGCCACCCTCACCATGGGTGGCCTTCTGCGCGCATGTACATAAGATAAGTTGGGAGGTGAAGCGCATGCCTTGGGGCAAGTTTGGCAAGCCGCCTTTTCCGTGGGGCTTCGGCAAGTTTGGTAAGTCGCCGTACCTTTACTGGTAAAACCATCGTGGGGTTGGTCTAACGACCCCACCTACATAGAGCGCACAGGAAGAACATGCTACAATAGGGAGCAATGCAAACCATCTCGGGGAGGACTGGGCGATGAAGCAGCGACGTGTGTACGCCATCTCCGGCGTAGCACCGGAGCGGCACGCGTATGCGATGGCCAAGTACAGCCGCTCGGCGGAGTCGTTGGCGGACAGTGCCCGGGAACTGACCGGCGACCGCACCCGCAAGTTTTTGAATACCATGTACTTCAAGTATGGACATGCCTCCATCGCCGATATGGCGCATATCTCACTCGGGGTTGAGCAGATCTCACTCTGGGCCGCCATTGCCCTGGTGGACGAGCAGCTGTGGGACGGCCAGGAGCGGTCTACGCGGTACCAGCCGTTCCGCGAAACCGGGTTCTACACCCCTGCCGACGCCCCCTGTGACTACACGGACAGCGCTGAGTGGCTGATGATGCGCTACGAGGCGACCACCGAGCACTGGCTCGCGCAGCTCCAGGAGCAGTACCCCCGCCCGGATAGCATGAAGGTGGCCGATTACGAGGCGGCCATTCGGGCCCGTGCTTTTGATATCGCCCGCTACTACCTGTTCCTGGGCGTAAACACATCGGTCGGGCAGATCACCTCAGCCCGGGTGCTGGAGCGCCAGGTGGCCCGGCTGGCGGCGGAGCCCTTACCAGAGTTGCGGGCGCTCGCCGTCGACCTGAAGAAGGCGGTCACGGAGGAGCCCGCCTTCGACCTGGGGGCGGAGCGGCTCCAGGCGCTGCTCGCCCCGGTACCGGAACCGCAGCGGAGCATGCTGCTGGCGCAGCTTCAGCCGGAGCCGTTGGCGCCCACCCTGATCAAGTACGCTGACCCCTCCCCATATCAGCAGATTGTCTGGAGCGATGTGGCGGCGGTCGCCCGGGAACTGCTGCCGTCCGTGCTGCCTGATAATGCACGGGCCGTAGTGCTGACGGCAGAGCAGAACCCCATCGATGCGGCGGTATCAGCCTTGCTTTACCAGGTCTCCGATATCGCCTACCACCAGATTGCAGAGCGGGTCGCCGATCTCACCGCGGCGGAAAAGCGGGACGTGCTGGAGGCCGCCCTGGCGAAGCGGGGCCCGCACGCGGAGTGGCTGCGGGCTTTCCAGGGCGCGCCGCTGGCCTTTGACATCCTGATGGATATTGGCGGCTACCGCGACCTGCACCGGCACCGGCGGGCCTCGCAGATCCGCCAGGCGTTTACGACCCGCCACGGCGCCGCCGTGCCCGAGCCCATGCGGGGGACTGCGGCGGAGCAACGCTACCTAGCAGACATGCAGAAGGCCGGCGAGTATGTGGACGGGCTGGCAAAGTGGGACCCGGTTCAGGCGCATTACCTGCTGCCGCTGGGCTACCGCTGCCGGGCGCTGTTCCGGATGGACCTGGCGGAGGCCGGCTACATCATCCGGCTGCGTTCCAGGGAGGGCGGGCACTTTTCGTACCGGTCGGTCGCACACCAGATGTACGAAGCGCTGACGGTCAGGTACCCGGAGTTCGCCCCCTATCTTACGGTCACAGATCCGTCCCTGGATAACCCGCTAAACCGTTAGGGCCCTGCGGAGGCGATGCCCATCGCCTCCCCTTTTATGTGGATAGCCCGCCGCCGTGCGGCGCATACTGACAAGCAAAGGAGAATGACCGGTGTCTGGACAGATCGAAGGGCGTATCCCTGTCCTGGAAGCCTTGCGCGCCGGGCGCGAAGTTAATAAGCTGCTGGTGGCCCGGGGGGCCAGGGAAGGCTCGATCCGTGAAGTGATCGGGGTTGCCCGCGACGCCGGCGTGATCATCCAGGAGGTAGACAAGGCCCGCCTCGATACGCTGGCTGAGGGGCGCAACCACCAGGGCGTGATCGCCATGGTCGCCGCCCATACCTATGCGGAGGTCGACGACATTCTGGCGAAGGCCGCCGCGGCCGGGGAAGACCCGCTCATTCTCATCCTTGATGGGATCGAGGACCCGCAGAATCTTGGTTCGCTCCTGCGCACCGCTGATGCGGTCGGGGCCCACGGGCTGATCATCCCGGAGCGGCGTGCCGCCGGACTCACAGAGACCGTGGCCAAGGTGTCCGCGGGTGCTGTGGAATACGTGCCG
This sequence comes from Bacillota bacterium, assembly GCA_028287415.1. Classification (GTDB taxonomy): domain Bacteria; phylum Bacillota; class Sulfobacillia; order Symbiobacteriales; family Symbiobacteriaceae; genus RYN-353. The sequence goes on from JAQBPS010000739.1 coordinate 3,004, forward strand.
GTGGCGCGTGTGACGAACATTGGCCGCACCCTGGAGGAGCTGAAGGAGAAGGGGCTCTGGGTGGTTGGCACCCACCAGGACGGCCGGCAGCTGTACCATGAGGCGAAGCTGGCGGGGCCGCTGGCGGTGGTGATCGGCAGCGAGGGCAAGGGCATCGGGCGGCTGGTTGCGGAGAAGTGCGATTTCATGGTTCGGCTTCCCATGCTGGGGCACGTCACTTCACTGAACGCTGCCGTGGCGGGCGCCATTCTGGTCTATGAGATCAGAAGACAGCGAGACCTCGGCGCTGCCCCCAAAGGGTAGCAACGGGGCCTGCAGGCGACGTCTGGCGGTAGCGGCACCAAGGGGAGAGGGTTGCTGCTATGCTGTCGCCGCGGCAGATTATGGCGCGTGGATTTTTGGCGGGGGTTGTCGCGGCGGTGATCGCTGCGGGGGCCTTCTTTGCTTATGTCACCTGGTACACGGGCACCGGGCGGATTCTGCCGGGCGTGGCGGTCGGCGCCACGCCGGTGGGCGGGTTGCGGCCGGAGGAGGCGCACGCCCGTCTGGCCGGGCTTATGCCGGCAGCGGCACAGCCCCAGCCGCAGCCCCAGACCCGCCGCCAGGCAGCGGCGCAGGTCGCGGGGCAGGCTGCGACGCGGGTTCGCTCAGGGCAGCGGGTCTGGGTGCTGCCGCACCAGGAGGTGGGGCCGCAGCCGGACATCGATGGCGCCGTGCGGCAGGCGGCGGCGATCGGGCGGAGAGGCTCACTGTGGCAGCGCTCGGGCATCTTTGTGACGGGGCTCGTTCACGGCCACCGTGTGCCGCTTGTGTTGTACCTGCGTGAGCAGGTGCTCTCCGACAGGCTGGAGGCGATTGCCCGGGAGGTCAACCGGCCGCCGGAGGATGCCCGCTATGACCCCGAGCGAGATGCATTCACGCAGGAGCGCCTGGGCCAGGTCGTGGACCTGACGGCCAGCACGCAGGTGATCCGCCGGGCCATGCTGGCCGGGCGTCCGGAGGCCGATCTTGTGGTCCGGGCGCTGCCGCCCGCCGTGCGCAAGGCGGACCTGACGGAACTGCGCCAGTACGAAGTAGGCCGGTTCGCCACGCCGATCCTCTCCGCCGAACTCGGTCGGGTGGAAAACATCAGCATCGCCATCAAGAAGATCGCCGGCACTGTGATCAAGCCGGGGGGGATTTTCTCCTTCAACGATATCGTCGGGCCGCGCGATCCTGAACATGGCTGGGCGCAGGCATATGAGCTGTACCAGGGTGAGTACGTGCTCGGGTACGGCGGCGGCATCTGCCAGGTGACGTCCACCCTGTACAACACGGTGCTGCTGGCGGGTCTGGAGGTCAGGGAACGGTACCACCACGACCGGCCCCTGCAGTATGTGCCGCCCGGTCGTGATGCCACCGTGGCGTGGCAGCTGCTGGACTTCCGGTTCCGCAACAACGGCGACGTGCCGCTGATGCTCAGTGCCCGGCTGCTGCCGGGCTCCCCGCAGCAGATCGAGGTCTCATTGCAT
>JAQBPS010000757.1 GCA_028287415.1 Bacillota bacterium
CCTCGTGCTCCAGCTCCAGCTGAAGGATTCGGGCGATCTCGGCCTCGTCTTCTACCACCAGGATGCGCATCCAGCATCACCTCGTCATACAATCGCAACGACATCCTGATGATAGCATAAACCAGGACGGCCGGTGCCATTGCCAGCATATCGGTTCTTCGTGAGAGGAGCATGACCGTGAAGTGAGAATGCAGTGAGAGCTTGCCCGCAACTCTCATGATTTTATCATCCGCCTCACCAAAGGCTCTCAGGCCGAGCCCGCATAATCAGGATGTTGTTAGAGAGGAGGCGATTGCCAATGATTGATGTGACCGGTGTGACAAAGCGTTATAAGTCGTACCTGGCGGTGTCGGATCTCAGCCTGAACGTACCGCAGGGCGAGATTTTCGGTTTCCTCGGTCCGAACGGGGCCGGCAAGACGACCACCATCCGCATGTTGTCCGGCCTGCTCCTGCCGACGGCCGGAGAGGGCGTGGTCGGCGGAGTCTCCCTGCACGACCGGCAGCAGCTCAAGCGAGTGATCGGTTTGATGCCGGAATCCCAGGGCTACTACGGCTACATGACGCCACTGGAGTACCTGGGCTTCTTCGGGCGGCTGTATGAGGTGCCGGCGGCGAAGCTGCGCACCCGGATCGGGTCGCTGCTGGAGACCGTTGGCCTGACGTATGCGGCCCGGCGGCCGGTCGGCCAGTTCTCCCGGGGCATGCGCCAGCGGCTGGGGCTGGCCCGTACGATCATCCATGAGCCGCGCGTCGTCTTTCTGGACGAGCCGTCGCTGGGGCTTGATCCGCAGGGCCAGCGGGAGATGCAGCAGATGATTCGCCAGATCAATACCGAGTGGCAGGTGACGGTCTTCCTGTCGTCGCACCTGTTGGGTGAGGTGGCTCAGCTGTGCCACCGCGTCGCGATCATGCGGCAGGGTGAGGTGCTGGCCTCCGGGCAGCCGGAGGCGCTGTCCCGGGAGCTGGGGCAGGGCGCCCGCGCCCATATCGATGTAGGTGATATTGCCAAGGCTGCCGTGGTCTGCGGGGAGGAAGGGATCGCCATTCTGGAGCGGGACGGGCAGCGTCTGACCGTCGCCCTCGGGGCCGACCATGAGGCGCTGCCCCGGCTGCTCGCCCGGCTGGTGGCGGCAGGCGTGGCGATTTACGGTGCGGTGCCGCAGACGGCCACGCTGGAAGAGGTCTTCCTGAACGTGATGCAGTCGCCGGCGGAGCGGGCGGTGAGCGCATGAGCACGGTGCGGGTGATTCTGGGCAAGGAGTGGGCAAGCTCTCTGTTGACGCCCCGCGGGCTCCTGTTGCTGGCGATTCAGGTCGTCACCATGTCGGTGCTGGCGATCGTCAGCTTGTCGCTTCCCGACCTGAGCCTCATGGGACAGGCGGGGCTGCTCAAGCTGCTGTTCCAGGTGGCTGTGGCCCTGGCTGTGGCCCTGGCGACGCTTGCTGCCTCGCTGACGGTCGCAGGCGAGCGTGACCAGGCGACCCTCGAGAGCTTGCTGCTGGCGCCAATCTCGGGCACCCGGCTGCTCGGCGCCAAGTGGCTGGCGGCGGCCGGTGCGGGTGCCGTGCACCTGCTGCTCTCGCTGCCGTACTTGATCGTGATGGGTGCGGGCACCGGGCTTGCCCTGTGGCGGGTGCCGGCCGGACTTGGCCTGGCCTTGCTGCTGATGGCGGGGTACACCGGGGTGGCTGTGGCCGCTTCGACCATCTCGGGCCGTACCTTCTCGGCGCTGGTCTCGACGCTGGTCGTCGCAGCGGTGCTGGAAGCGCCGGGCTTCGCGGCGGGCGCACTGCCCAAGGGCGCTCTTCAGAAGTGGCTGGCGACGATCAGCCCCGGCGACCAGGTGATGACGCTCGCGGGCAATCTGCTCGCAGGCAAGGGCCTGTCCGGGCTGGGCACCTCGTGGCTGACGGTGGCGATCTTCCTGGCTGCGGTTTACCTGGCGGTGCGCTATGCCGCTGCACATTTGGAACTGATGGGAGGCGACGCACAATGAAGCGGCTCTGGGCGCTATTTGCCCTCTGCGCAGCCCTGGGCGGGGCGCCGTCCCTGGCGGCGGCGGCACCCGCCGCTGCCGGCGTTACTGTGACCGAGGCGCCGCCAGCGGCGCTCCAGGTCGGGGACTCGTTCCAGGTGTCGGCCACGGCGCCCGCCGACGGGGGCCGATACCTCCTGACGCTGACCATGCTCGACCTGGCGACTGGCAGCAGTGCTGACCTGGAGGGCTGGGTGCCCACCAGCGTCGGTCAGACGGTGTCGGGTGCTCAAGCTGCGGCGAGCTGGGCCGGCAAGGCTGGCAAGGCCGGGCACTACCGGGTGTATGTGACCGCGGTGCCCCTGGATCAGCCGGGTGTGGTGACCAGCAGCAGCCCCTCGGAGCTGGCGGTCAGCGCCGCGCCGGCGCCGCAGGCCGCCCCGCTCATGACCGTGGCTGTCGGTGAGCCGGTCGTCGTTGCGCTGGCCATGGTCTGGGTGCTGTCGCGCCGCAGGCGTGGCGCCCGGGCCGGGGGTGAACGCTGATGATGGAGCCGTGGAAGCTGCTCGCAAACCTGGATGCTGCCGCGGCCCAGTGGATGATCCTCCACCGGACCTCGGCGCTGACCGCAATCATGCGCTTGTTTACGACCATCGGCGGACCGACCGGCATGGTGATCCTCGGGGTGATTGTCGTCGGCTTGCTGTGGTGGCGCCGGGGGCGGCGCCCGGCACTCACAGTAGCGGCTGCGCTGATCGGCAGCTCGGTCCTGAACGAGGTGCTGAAGGCGATTTTTCATCGGGCACGCCCGACGGGAGAGTGGCTGACGCAAGCATCCGGCCATAGCTTTCCGAGCGGCCATTCGATGACGAGCATGGCCTTCTTCCTGGTGCTGGCCGTGGTTCTGAGCAGCGAAGGGGCTGCCCGGCGTGCCAGGCCGCTGATTGTGGCCGTCGGGATTCTGATCTCGCTGCTGATCGGCGGGAGTCGGATATATCTGGGCGTGCATTACGCCAGCGACGTGCTCGCCGGGTTCATCTTCGGCGCCCTGTGGGGCCTGATCTGTCTGCGTTTTGCGCAGCGAACCGCTACCCGATAAGCATAACGCCCGTTCCGGTCATACCGGAACGGGCGTTCTTCCGTACGTGGCCCTGCGCGCACCAGGTTACTCGTAATGGACGCCCTGGTACTCGACCCACCCGATCGGATGGTGCGTATAGTGAATCACCGCATGCCTGTCACCATCCTGCTCCGGGTAGGCGGTATCGAACTTTACATAGGCCCCGGACAGAGTAATCGGCTGACCCACTGCCAGGCCGGGAATTGCATGGGCCAGGCCTTGGCCGTCGCCAAACCGAATCGCCACGTTGACCACGTCGCCAGCGGTGACCGGTGCGCTGGCGGTATGCATGATCACCTGGTCGATCTGCACGGAGAAGATCTGATGGCGGCCCCCATTGTGATTGCGTACATCCGGATCAATTTCAGTGATGAGACCGTGAACCGTTACATCAGAGGTTGCGCTGGCCACCTGCTGTTCAGAGGGGAGACGAATCATGCGGCTCACTCCTTTCAATGTCATTATCTATATACGGGTGTACAACTGTCTTGGTTCGATGCGGCACCATTGGCAGTTCGCGTGCATGCCGTCCCCCACCGTTAGGCAGGCTGAATGATGATCACTCATCACCGGCGACTGGGGGCAACGATTATGTACGGCACCGTCTGGTCACTCCTGCCCTTCGGGGTAGTCCTGGCCGTGGCCGTCCGCACCCGGCAGGTACTGGTGGGGCTGCTGATGGGACTGCTCGCGGGCGCGTTCATGCTGCGCCCCTCGCCCCTGGCGGCGGTCGAATCGGCACTCCGGCTGCTCCTTGAGCAACTTGCCGTTCCCGACAACATCCGGCTTATGGTCTTCCTTTACGGCTTCGGCGCATTTGTGGGCCTGCTCCGGGCGACTGGCGGCGTCACCGGCTTTGCACGCTGGATGGAACACCGGGCAAATTCAGTCCGCAGCGGCTTCCTATGGACATGGCTTTCCTGTGCTTTCACCTTCATGGCGCCCGACTTTCGCATCATGGCCGTCGCCCCCATGATGGAGGACGTCTTCCGCCGGCTGAAGGTACCAGCGGACAGGGTGGCCCTGCTCATCGAGGCGACCGCCACCCCGCTGACGGCGGTCATTCCCATCGGCACCGTCTTTGTGGGCTACATGGTCAGCCTGATCGCCGCCGAAAACCGGAACCACGGCCTGTCCGTCCCGCCCCTGCGGCTGGTAATGCAGTCGATTCCCTTCAACTTTGTCGCGTGGGTGCTGCTGGCCTTTGCCTTTTACCAGTCGTTCGTGCAGCGGCCCGTGCAGTCGCGCGTCCGGCCCGAGCCCGTCCGTAGCGAACAGCCGAACCCATTGCGTCTCGCGTGTGCAGAGCCGTCCGGAGAACTCGTGCCAGAGCAGCCGGCCCAAAATAGCGCCCCCGATCCGATCAAGCTGCTTGTCCCTCTGGCGGCCCTGCTGTTCACGACGCTGCTCGTCTCCTGGTGGCAGGGGCACTATGCCAGCCGCTCCTTCTTGGGCGCACTCACCCAAGCCGATCCCGGCCACGCCATGCTGGTGGCGCTCTTTGTGACGCTGGTGGGCAGCACCATCTGGTTCGTGTTGCGGGGGCAACGCCTGGGGCAGATCGTGGAGGGGGTGCTGGCCGGCGGCAACGAGATGATGAGCGTCAACACGCTGCTGGTGCTCGTCTGGACCGTGACCGCTGCATCCCGGGGCCTGGGGTTCACCGAGTTCATCACCGCGCTCGTCTTGCGGCTGGTTTCGCCAGCCCTCACGGTGCCCATTCTTTTCGCCTTCAGTTGCGTCGTCGCATATGTGATCGGTTCCACGTTCGGGGCCTGGGGTCTCTTACTGCCGATCGGATATTCGCTGGCTGCTGCCGGGCAGCTGTCGCTGCCGCTCATCGTGGGCGCCGTTTTTGCCGGTGGCACGTTCGGTGGCTTTGCCTCGCCCTTCAGCGACAATACCGTGACGATGGCCACCGTGATGAAATTGCCGGTACTCGACTATGCCAGAACGAAGCTGACGTTCGGAGTGATCGCAGCTCTGGTCAGTCTGCTGCTTTATATCGGCGTGGGATGGTTGACGCACAGAGGCTGAAACACA
>JAQBPS010000800.1 GCA_028287415.1 Bacillota bacterium
GTTTATTGCGCTCATTCGCCTTCTGCAATTCGTCTTGAGCCTTCTTGAGCTCGGCCTGCAACTTCGCTACTTGCGCTTCCGCGGACTCAGCTCTCCCCAGCAGCGCCTTAGCGTCCATCATTGCGATGCTGACAGTTTGGGTGGCCTGGTCCCACGTGACATCTGCACCCACGGCCTCCCCGATCCCGCGAACCGGCAAGAATGTCCGACTCTCCACCAGGATCGCCGGCACATCCCCCTGGTACGGCTTGCCGTTCACACGCACATTGACCGTGGGGTAGCCGCTCCAGCTACTCGCGTACGCTACGGACGTTATGAGTCCTAACAAGACAACAATCATGACGTACATAGACCGTTTCCTAAGCATGGTAACACCCCTATATCAGTATATATACCAGTATATTGTAGATCCATCCCTGCGTACACTCGGATTCTCGAAAATACAAATGATTCATAGGCAATCGTAATTTATTCGATAAAGACAGTTTCCTGTTGCACTTTCCCCGCATTCATCCTGATGCACGACGCCCCACGCCGGCTCGCCCCGGGCCGTCAGCGCCCCGTACGGAGACCGCTCCAGCCGGGCGATCGCCTGCTGCGCCTGCTCCGCAAAGTGGTCCGTCATGCTCAGCACCGTGGCAGCGGCGGGCGCCTCCTGGTAAGCCTGAGCGATCTCACGGAACCAGGCGATCTTGCCCAGCATCTTCGCGTAGGTCTTCGGCCACCGGTACAGGCGGGAGGCCTTCGCAGCCCCCGCAGGCGGCACGTAACCCTGCGACCAGCGATGGAACTCGCCCAGGCCGTAACAGAGCGCCTGGGCGCCGTCGAGGCCCTTGCCGGCCGGGGTGAGCGGCTCGACCCAGTCCGTCACGATCCAGAGCTTCCCGTCAAGCTCGACGCTGAGGGCCCCGTCCTTGGCCGGAATCAGAGCGGGCACCCGCGCCTTCCGCTTCACCAGGTAATCCTGGAGCCCCACGCTAAAGAGACTCCGTGCCGCCGGGCGATGCAGCAGTTTGAGGCTGCGGGGGCCCCGGTCCGTCTCGATGCGCCAGATCGCCCCGCCCTTCTCCGGCTTCGTCGCCATGACGGTCATGTCGCCCACCTTCATGGACCAGAGAGCCATGGCCCGCTGCGCCATCGCCGCCACTTCCGGCGGCACGGCCATCGTATCGCCGTCACCAGGTGCATCAGTACCGGACGCCGCCAGGTCCTGCCACTGGTTCGGGACTTTCCAACCCGCCCCGCCGGGTGTCTCGACCCGACCGGTGTGCCCGTCCCGTCGGGTGTGCTCGGCACCCGATCTGGCGCGCCGCCGGGCCCGACGCTGTACGGGGAATGCGGGCGAGGGTGTCCCGATCGGGATCGCCTCAACGCCCTGCGAGACAATCGGGGTCGACCCCGGCGGGAACCATACGGTAAACCGGTCCGTCACCGCGGATCCCTCCCAGTGACCAGCGGCAGCAAAGTGCGCAGCCGCGGTCTGATCATCACGTTATTTTATGTCACATCGAGGGCCGATGGTGACCGAGCAGCACAGACAAAAAGACCAGGCCGTGTGCCTGGTCTTCATCGTATGGTTCAGTTTTATTTTCCGCTCAGGTCCTTCTCCAGCTCGTTGAACGCCTGGCACAGGTCCTCACGCATCCAGTACCAGGTGCGAGACTGCCGTAAGTGCCCGGAACAGGCATGCAGACTGCGCTGTACATCTGCGGCCACCGCGATGGCGGCCGGCCCGACCTGAGCCGGGACGAGTTTGGTAAACTGCCGCAGGCAGGCGACCTCCTCTGGCGGCAAGTCCGGCCACGCGACCTCCAGGGCCACCTGCAAGGCTTCCCGCAGGGCAAACGGGTTCCGGATCCGAATCGAGAGGCTCTCCATGAGACCACCTCCATGCGCAGGTCTGTATATGTATAACGAATCCATATAAACCCAGGTTCGGTATCAATAGACAATTTTCGCGAGTGGAATGCGCGGCCCTGGCCGCACCTTGGGCTGCATATGCCCGAGGATGTTACGGTAGAAGAGCCGGTTGATGACGCCGACCAGCAGCGCCTCCCGCGGCATGTCGCAGTGGGCCGCCTCCATCCCGAACAGGGAGCGGAAGATCTGGGTCTCCGTGTCCCGGCCGGCGGCATCCAGGTCCATGCCCAGGGACCAGTCGTACTCGCCCCCGACCCAGGCATCGCCCCCCGGGCGGGTGCACCACCGGGACCGGTTCGCCAGCCAGGCCGCCAGCGCCCGGCGGGTCGGCTTCTCCTCGTTCAAACGGTTGAGCACAGCGTCACGCAGCCCCTGCCCGACCGCACCGTTGAGCACGGAGATGACGGCCTGCTGCAGATCGTACACGGACGCATCCGCACGCAGTTCCCGACACTCGCCAGCCAGCTGGGAGACGATGTCGATGGCGGGCTCCCCGTAGCGGACCAGCAGGTTCGTGTTGATGAACCCACAGTTCTCCTCCAGGGCATAGCCGGCCGAGGGCGGCGTCGGATTGGTCGCCCACTGCCAATATGCATCAAGCATTCGCTCATTTGTACCGTGCTGCTCAAGCAGCCGTTGCACCCGATCCCGGACCCCCGCGTTCTGCATGGACAACCCCCTCCTGGCCCTTCATTATTGACCAAGAGTTGGCCCGGCAAACGGGAACGCCCTACCATAAGTACGGACGCGGGCCCGCCCGCATTCCGGGGACAGGCAAAGCCCCCCGACGCCGGGGGGCTCAGTTAGACAGTCTTCATGGCCTCGAATGGCTGGCGACAGGCGTCGCAGTAGTAGATCGCCCGGCAGGCCGTGGGGCCGAACAGGTTCTCCATGTGCGTGTCGTGCGAGCTACAAAAGGGGCAGGGCGGCACCTCCGCCAGGTTGATCAGCCCGCCGGCGCTCTCCGGCATCGGTGGGGCGATTCCGAACGTCTTCAGCCGTTCCCGGCCCTGCGGGGTGATCCGCTCTGAGGTCCACGGCGGGTCGAACACAAAGCGCACCGCCACCCCGCCGACGCCCGGCTCGACCGCCACCCTCGCGGCCACATCCCGCCGGATGATCTCAAGCGCCGGGCAGCCGACGAAGGTCGGCGTCATGTCGATGTTTACCTGGTCGCCATCCACGACGACCCGGCTGACCATCCCCATGTCCACCACGCTGACAGGGGGGATCTCGGGATCTTTCACATCTGTAAGTGCGGCCCAGACGGCCGCCTCCGTCACCATGACGCCCCCGGCACTGCCCGGCAGACCTCACCCATCGCTTCCAGCAGGGCGCCCAGCTCCGGCGTATGCTGGCCACGGCGCCCGTCCAGGCCCAGCGGCGGCCGCATGAGCGGTGCTGACGGCCACGCGATCCCCTCGGCCGCGAAGATGGGCTTCAGCTCCCCCATCCAGCCATCGAGCAGGTCCTGTGTGGTGGCAGGGAAGATCGGGCTGGTAGCGACGGCGCCCAGCGTGAACAGGCCGCCGACGTCTGTCCAGACCTTGGCGATACCCTCCTCCAGGCGGCGGCGGGACTCGTCGCTCCCCTGTGCGAGCCGCTTGAACCAGGTGACGTGGTGCAGCAGGTGGTAGCGCTCCTCCCGCCGAATCTTCGCCGCCACCTGAGCGAGGGGTTGATGCGACGACCGGGTCAGCACCTCCAGGCGCACACCATCGAACAGGTCGTATACCAGCCGCCGGGCAATCGTGTAGCCCCAGTCGAACTGTGGGTTCTCCAGATAGGTGCCCGCACCGTTCGGCCGCTCCACCAGGACGGCGTTGCGGCGGTCAGCGGCGGGGCGCAGGAAGGCCAGGTCATCTGCGTTGCCCTCGCCCAGCTCCTCCAGCATGCGCAGGAAGATGATGGCATGCCCCACCTCATCCTGGGCGATGGAGCCGAAGGCGATATCCTCCTCGATATGGGGCGCCAGGCCGAGCCACTCTGAGTCCCGGTGGCCAATTACCAGTTCATCGTCAGCGAGCTGATAGAGCAGCGCCACCAGCACGTCCGCATCTGCCATCGCGTATCAGTCCTTCACGAAGTCCTTCTGGAAGTCCAGCAGGTCCTTCTTATACTTGCGCCACTTCTCGGCATTCGCCTTGTTATAGCCCGTCAGCATGCGGTACTGCTTATCGCTTTCACGGGCGAAAAAGTCCTCGTCCTCATAGTCGGTCCGGTGGACCTGCTCCTGGCGCACCACCCAGATTGAGACCGCCGGGTCCCGGCGCAGGAAACCCTCCCGGGCCAGCAGCAGCGCGTCGTCGGGCGAGCCGGCGTCCACGCTCCCGACCCAGATGTGTGGGCTGGCGTGATCCTTTTGCACGAATACCTCATAAACGGTGAAGATCGGTTTGTCGGCCATGGCGAGCCCCCCTTATGCGATGGCGGCCGGCTTGCTCAGCAGCGCCTCGCGGACCCATTGGGTCTGCTCATAGGACGTCTGCCGCAGGCCGATCCGGTACTGCGACAGCGGCCCCTGGTTCTTCACGATCGCCTTGAGCTTGGACCAGTCGGGCTGGCTGTACTGCCACAACTGCTGCTCCTCGTTCCAGCGGAAATCCGGGTCGGGGAGCGTCAGCCCCAACGACCAGATGCGCGGCACGTACTTGGTGAAGAACTTCTGCCGCAGCTCCTCGTTCGTCTTGGTGCGGAACCGGTACTTCATCAGCACGGTGGCCGACGCGCTGGTCGTCTCGGCCGGGCCGAAGAAGAGCAGCAGGGACTCCCACCAGCGATTCAGCCCATCCTGGAGCATCTGCCGCTGCTCGGGCATCCCCTCCGCCAGCGCCAGGCAGACCGACTCCCCGTGCTGAATGTGGAAGCCCTCCTCGGCGCAGACCCGCTGGAGCACACGGGCGTACGGGCCATAGCTCGAGTCCAGGAGCGCCGCCTGTGAGACCACAGCCGCGCCGTCAACCAGCCAGCCGATCATCCCGACATCGGCCCAGGTGGGCGCCGGCATGTGAAAGACGTTGTGGAACTTGGCCTGTCCGGTGAACAGTTCCGTGACAAGATCTTCACGGGTCTTGCCGAGCGGCGCCGCAAGGTCCTCAGCGATGCGCATGATCAGCTGGCCGTGGCCCATTTCATCTTGCACCTTGGCCATCAGCGAGAGTTTGCGCGCCAGGGTTGGGGCCTTGGGCACCCAGTCCTTCTCCGGGAGGGCGCCCATGATCTCCGACAGGGCGTGCATCTGCATGAACCGAACGAGGGTGACCCGGTACTCGTCCGGCATCCAGTCGGTCGCCTCGATTTTATCGCCCCGCTCAATCCGCTCCATGAAGCGGCTCAGCCGTTCCGCATCAGTCATGTCCCTCCGCCTCCCCCGTTTCTAAATCCCTGCAGGATCAGGTCGGCAAACTTGTCGGCCACCGCCTCCGGCCCGAGCGGGCCGTGGGGATTGTACCAGGCATACAACCAGTTGACAGCGCTCAGAACTAACAGCCTGGCGAACTTTTCGT
>JAQBPS010000009.1 GCA_028287415.1 Bacillota bacterium
GCCGCCACCACCTCCGGATCGTCCAGCAGCGCCGGATAGCCCGAGCCTAGTGCATTGTTGATCGCCCAGCGCTTGGCGACCGCCAGCTCCCCCTTCTCGTCCTGGAAGCCCAGATAGCCGGCCAGCCGGTATTTGCGGGAGAGCCGGTTCGCGTCATCCTCCTTCTGCCTGGGCAGGAGGTACATGGCGACGTTCAGAATGCCCCACGGCTGCTTGGTGACCGGCAGAAAGCGGGACTTGCCGGCAATGTTCGAGCGGGCGGGATCGTTCATCACCTTGCCGTCGTAGAACTGCTGCGGGCTGAAGTGGTAACCGCCCCTGGCGAAGGAATCAATGTAATCCGTTTCTGACATGGTGAGCACGAACTCCGGGACGATCTTGTCGACCACCAGACCCCGCCACTCCTCGAGGAGCCCGGCGGCCTCCGAGTTTTCGTCGAACAGGGGTTGGCCCTGATCATCAAAGAGGGCAATGTTGCGGTTCAGGCACTCCTGCACGAAGGTCTCCGCAATGCCGAACCAGGTGGGAATCCACTTGTGCAGCAACGGGTAGTCGACGCCACCCTTGCCCTTGAGCGCTCTCGCCTTGCTATACAGTTCCTGCCACGTCTCCGGGTAGGAAGGGGCGCCGGCCCTGGCCAGTGAGAGTTCATTGGTGTAGACCACGTTCTCCACAGAGGTGAAGTAGGGCAGGCCGATCAGCTTCCCGTCCACCGTGGCCGCCCTCCGCACAGGCTCGGACAGCTGCGCCTTGACCGCCGGGGCATCCCAGAAGCTCTCGAAGTCATGGAGCAGGCCGGCCCGGTAAAAGCGGGCGGCCACAGCGGGAAACGAGTACATCAAGTCCACCCTGGCCCGGTTGATCATCATGCTTTCCATAACAGAAGGGTAGTCTCCCGGAATGGTGGCGTACGCGACCTTCTCGCCGTATGCATCGCTGAAATGCCGGATCAGCTCTTGAACGATGCCCACCTCGAAGGCCCAACCGTCCATCGCCAGCTCGTCCTTGATGGCCTCCCGTGGGATCGCCCCGGTCAGGTTTACACCTGCGAGCGACGGACCGGTCAGAGCTTGTGAAGGCGCCCCCATTTTGGGGACGCAACCGGCCAGGTAGTTGGCGATCAGCCCGGCGCCGAACACACCCGCCATCTTGATCAGTGAACGCCGACTCATTTCCATCGCAGCGCTCCTCCCCTCAGCCTTAGTCGCGGTTAGTCGATCGGCAATACCGCAAAGCTTCGTCCAGGGACGGGTAGTCAGTCCGCGGCTCCTGCTGTACGACCAGGCCTGCGACCGCGTTCGCAAATTGAAGGCGCTCTGCGGGCGGCCACCCCTGGCGTCGGGCCCAGAGGTACGCGGCATCGAACACATCACCCGCGCCGGTGGTGTCCCGGCAGTCGACCGGCAACGCATCAGCTTCGAACCAGTGGCCGTCGATCAGGGCGGCGGAGCCTGCTGCGCCGCGCTTGATCACGAGCTCGGGGCCGAGTCGGGCCGCCGCCTCCGCTGCCTGGCGCCAGTCTGCCATGCCCATCAGGCCACACAGCTCGCCCATGTTCGGCAGAAAGACGTCAACCGCTGGCAGCAACAGCAGGGTCGCCTCACGCACGGGTTGGCTCCAGTTGGTGGGATCCCAGCTGGGGTCAAAGCAGACCAGTTTGCGCTTGCGCCGGGCGTCAAGGGCGATGGCCTGCGCGGCCCGGCAGTCGAGCTTCGGGAGGAGGTAGCTCCCGCAGATGAATACCTCCAGGCAGTCGTCAAGCAGATGGCTGTGACCTTGATAATAGGCCAGGTCCAGCTCCTTGTGGGCGCCCTGTACCGTCACCATCGCTCGGGGACCGCCCTCGCCCACGGTCACCACCGTCAGCGGAGTCGACTCGCCGTCCAGGGCGGTGACGCCCGCCGTCGGCAGCCCGTGCCGCTCCAGTTCCGACAGGAGATACCGCCCATACAGGTCCTGGCCGATGGTGGACAGGATGACGACCGGGAGCCCCAGCGCATTGGCCGCCATCGCGACGTAACCGGCTGTACCGGCACAGCGTAGCGCCATACGTTCAGCAAGCACCTCCTGATCCCAGGCTGGCAGCTGACTTACGGGACCGAGCATCAGATCCACGTTGAGATTCCCGACAACGCCGATGGGGGATGTCTTATGCGACGCCGTTCACCTCTCTATCTGATGGAATCGAGGACGAGATCAATCGCCCCGAGCAGGCTGGCCTCATCCGGGAAGCGGGAGACGGTCACCGCGACCGGGACCGGTGTATGGCGGTCAGCGTACTCCTGCACCTTGCTCAGCAGTAGGTCGGCGGAACGCATTACGCCGCCGCCCAGAATCACCACCTCAAGGTCCAGGAGCGATGCCAGATTGACCACGGTGAAGCCCAGGTAATCCGCCGTCTCCTGCACGATCTGGTGCGCCAGGGGGTCGCCCGACCGGGCGCATTCAAAGATGGTCTCGGCCGTAATCTTCACGGCCGGGTCAGCCAGCAGCGACTGGGGAAAGGAGCGCAGCCCTGCCCGCGCGCGCTCGGCGATACCCCGGCCCGACGTCATGGTCTCAAGGCAGCCTCGGACCCCCCAGTCGTGGTGCAGGTGCTCAGTCCCCACCAGCCAGTAGCCGATTTCGCCCCCGAAGTTTCGCGGTCCGCGGTGCAGCCGGCCGTCCAGCATCAGCGCACCGCCGAGCCCTGTGCTCACATTGATGAAGGCGGCATTGCGGCAGCCCTCCGCCGCACCCCGCCGTACCTCGCCTAGCAGGGCCAGGTGCACATCGTTGTCAATAAGCACCGGTACCCCGAGCCGGTCCTGGATCAACTGTGCGAGGGGAAGGTCCTCCCAATCGGGCAGGTCGGGCGCCGCTCCTACCACCCGCCCCGCGACATGGTCGATGACGCCGGGCGAAGCAACCCCTACGGCCTTGAGGTCGGCGAGGCTGAGTTCCGCCTGATCGCAGAAGCGCTGCATCTCTGTGAACAGGCAGGCGAGCAGCTCATGCCGACTCAGGGCGGCGGGGGTTTGGAAGCGGTGCCGGGCGACAATGACGCCCACCATGTCGGCAGCTGCACAGCTGATGTTGGTCCCGCCAATGTCCAGACCAAGCACAAAGCCAGAACGCGCGTTGTACTCGTAAAGTACCGGCTTACGGCCAGTCCAATTGCTGCCGATGCCGACCGCAAGCACCGCCCCTTCTGCCACCAGCTTGGAGACGATGGCCGAGACAGCCGAACGGGTGAGGCCCGTCCGCTTCGAAATGTCGGCCCGTGAGATCGGTCCCCCGGAGCGGATCAACTGGAGCACAAGGCCCTGGTTCATCACTCGCAGCGTCTTTATGCTGCCTTTAGCCATAGCGCCACCTCTATGTTTGTTTTCAGGACAAACAAACTACACTCCTGCTTCTCGCTAATAAAACTTTCGCCTTACAGTAATATTTTCATATGAATTCTATAAGGCGATTGTAAGCTGTCAGTGCAGGCGGTTTGTGCTATAAACAGAAGTATGGGGAGCGGCTCACCGGCGCCCGGCCCGCAGAGAGGATGACCCCGTGTGCGCAAGCCGTTCCTGTCGCTGGTCTCAGGCCTGGCGGCCCTCGCCGTGCTGCTCGCGGCGTGCAGCAGTTCACAGCACCGCACTCAGCCCGGCCCGCGGGACGACCAGCCCGTCCGCGGCGGCACCCTCACGATCGCTGCGACGCAGGACGCGTTGATCCTCAATCCGCTGCTCGCGCAGGACAGCGCCGCGAACTTGATCAACCGGTTGGTTTTCGACAGCCTCCTCCGCCAGGATGACCAACTCCAGTTGCGGCCGGGGCTCGCCGAGTCGCTGCCCGAGGTGGCCGACGGCGGCCGCAAGTGGACCTTCCGGCTCCGGCGGGACGTCAAGTTTCATGACGGGCAGCTACTTACCAGCAAGGATGTCCGCTTTACATTTGAGGCGCTCTTCCACCCCGGCCATGCGGGCGCCCGCACCAGCAACTTCGACACACTCCGGGGCGCCGTCGCCCTGCGCCACACCTACGACACGCTGCTGACTTCGGCATCGGCGGGCAAGCTGCGCCGTGACGAGGCCGACCGCCAGGCGGTTGACGCCTGGGAGCAGTGGCGCAAGGGGAGCGGCGCCATTCAGACGCCAGACCCGTACACCGTCATCTTCACGCTCGACGTGCCGTCCGCACCCACACTGGCCTATGTTGCCAGCCTCGGCATCCTGCCGGAGCACCTGCTGAAGGACGACATCGGCATCAAAATGAAGGACTCGGCCTTTGGCCGCAGCCCGGTGGGCAGCGGGCGGTACGTCTTCGGGGAGTGGCGGCCGGGCGACCGAATCGTCCTGAAGGCCAATGACAGCTGGTGGGGCGGCCGCCCGAATATCGACAGCGTCGTCTGGCGAATCTATGCCAGCACCGAGAGCGCCATGGCGGCCCTGGAGAGTGGCGAGGCGGACAGCGCCGTCGTGCGCCCGGCCAGCGCGGAGCACTTCACCCACCAGGTACAGCATGTCAGGCTGATCGAGTACCCCACCACCGCCTACAGCCATGTGGCGCTGGACCTGAACAGCGACCTGTTCCGGGATGTCCGGGTGCGGCAGGCCCTCGCGCATGCCGTCGACCGGGATGCGTTGATTGATCGGGCCCTTGGCGGTCACGGCACTCCGGCCTGGAGCCACGCTACGCCCAGCCGCTGGGATTACAACCCTGATCTCACGCGGTTTCCCTACAATCCGACCCAGGCGGCGGTCCTGCTCGATAAGGCGGGCTGGGTCCGGGGCGGCGATGGCATCCGGGCCAACGACGGCAAGCGGTTCGCCTTCACCCTGACCTACACCGCCGGCCAAAAGCGTGACATGGAGACCGCCCAATTCCTCCAGACCGCCTGGCGGACGGTCGGTGCCGAGGTCGCCATCCGGGCGGTGGACGATGCCACGCTGCTGGAAACGACGGACGCAAGCAACCGGGAGCGAAAGCAGCCCCAGGCCTACCTGCTGGGCTGGGAGCTGGGCAGCGAACCGGACAGCTCCTCGCTCTGGGCGTGCGACGGCGTCTTCAACGACATCGGCTACTGCAACCTCCGGGTGGACAACCTGCTCAAGCAGGGGCGCGGGGAGATGGCGCTGGAGCGTCGGAAGGCCATCTACCAGGAGGTCCAGGCGGTGCTGGCGGAGGATCAGCCGTACATCTGGCTCTACTTTCCGAGCGCGATCCAGGGGATCAACACCCGCGCGCGGGGGCCGGTGGGCGGTACAGCGGCGGGCCTCTATTGGAATCTGGAAAACTGGTGGATCGCCCCGACCGGGGGTTGACAGATTCGATATGACTGACATACACTTCTGAATAACCCATGGAGAACGCGATGACGGGACTCGTTCGCCCGGCGTGAATCCCTTCAGAGAGCTGCTGACAGGTGCGAAGCAGCGGGAAAGCGCAGGGTGCCTCCTCCCCGAGCGGCCGGCTGAATGGATGGCGCGTGAGCGCCACCCGGGAGTAAGCTGACAGGACGGAGTTCTGGCTCCGTTATTAAACCAGCGGCGTGTTGGCGCCGTTATCGAGATGGGCGTCCGGTGCTTCAGGCCGGCTGCCCGATCAAGAGTGGTACCGCGAGCGGCTGAAACAGCCCTCGCCTCTTGCACAAGAGGCGAGGGCTGTTTATTTTGGCGCTGCGGCTCTTTTCCTCCAGCCCTTCGGTGGAGTCCATGGGCAATACCACCAGGGGAGCGATGATACCATGAGCAACCAGACCTTCGATTTCGCCCGCTACGAGGCCCACTGGCGCCAGCGCTGGGCGGAGTCCGGGGCGGGCCATGTCCCGACCGGGGCCCGCCGGCCCTTCATGGTCGTGCCGATGTTCCCGTACCCTTCCGGCAAGCTGCACGTGGGCCATGTGCGGAACTACACCATCAGCGACGTGCAGGCCCGGTACTGGCGCCGCCGCGGCTTTGATGTGATGCACCCGATCGGCTGGGATGCGTTCGGCCTGCCCGCCGAAAACGCGGCGATCAAGACGGGGATTCACCCGGAGGAGCACACTCGCCGCAACATCGCCGAGATGACAGCGCAGCTGAAAGAGGTGGGCATGAGCTACGACTGGAGCCGGGAGGTGGCCTCCTGCGACGAGGGCTACTACCGCTGGACCCAGTGGCTGTTCATCCAACTGTATCAGCATGGCCTGGCCTACAAGGCGAAGGCGCCCATCAACTGGTGCCCATCCTGCCAGACCGCGCTGGCCAATGAGCAGGTGGTCGGCGGGCCGGCCCCGACGCAGGCTGCTGCCGGCGAA
>JAQBPS010000015.1 GCA_028287415.1 Bacillota bacterium
CTCATCTCCTGAAAGCCCTGGAACAGACCCCGGTACGCCGCCATGAGCGATGTGATGAACAGCGCCGGGGCAGTCGCCTTGAACCCCGGGATCGTATCCACCGCCTCTTTGGAAATGGCGGCGGCAATCCAGGGGGCCCCGAACCACATGGCCAGCGACGCTACCAGCCCCAGGGCAGCCATGGTGACAAGGGACAGGCGGAAGACCCGCCGGGCGCCCCGGGTGTCGCCAAGGGCCATCCGCTCGGCCACGAGCCGGGAGATGCCCACGTTCAGCCCGACCGATGTGAACGACAGGATGATCTGATAGGCAGAGAGCGGTACCTGCGTCAGGCCGATGCCCGCCGCGCCGTTCCTGCCGTCAAACGGTGCAAAAATCCGGGCAATCGCCGGCTTGTACAGTGCCCCCAGGAGCCGGGAGACCAGTGCCGCCAGTGAGAGCATCAATGCGCCACGAATAAAGCTTTCTTGCTTGCGGACTGACATAAGTTTAGCTCCAACTCCGGCTGTCCATACTCCCACCCATGTGAGGTGCGCGTCGCATACCTCTCCATGGTATAAAAAAAAAGTAGCGGCAGCAAGTCCGCTACTGAATCAGTCGAGAAACGGGATGCTTTCGCGAAGTCGCCTGAGCCTGGCATCGCCAAGTAGCCTGAGGGCTTATGTCTCCATTTGCTTGGCCAGGAAGCCTGCGGCAGTTTCCGCCAGCTTGATTTCCGTCTCGGTCATCTGCGCCTCGGGTTCACGGGAGCAGATGATCACCGCTCCGATGGGGTCACCGCCGGTCACGATCGGTGCGACGACATAGGCAGAGAAACGGCTGTCGTCGTCGTCCTCACCGAGAATCGCCCCACGGGCCTTGTTGTCCCCGGGTTTATTGACCACGAGCGCTTTACGGTCTTCCATAACCCGCTCCAGAATCGAGCCGACGGCCTTGTTCAGAAACTCTTTCTTCGGTGCGCCGGCAACAGCGATCACCGTGTCCCGATCAGCGATCAGTGCAGTGTGCCCGATGGCCTCGTAGAGAGAGTCGGCGTACTCTTTGGCAAAGTCCCCAAGTTCCCCGATAGGCGAGTACTTTTTGAGGATGACTTCCCCATCGCGGTCGACGAAGATCTCCAGAGGGTCGCCTTCCCGAATCCGCAGTGTGCGGCGAATCTCTTTAGGGATGACAACCCGGCCCAGGTCGTCAATGCGTCTGACTATTCCTGTGGCCTTCAAGTACAACCCTCCTCTTCTAGGCAGCGAGTTCGGCTCGGTTGCTGATAGTATACGGCAGGGCTTACAACTTCTATTCATTTTTGCCAGCGCCTAGTCGCCCGGCGCCGCCCGCAGGCGGCCCGTATCAACGGGCTGTAGACATGGAGACCTCCCGCAAACTGGTGATCAGCTCACGCAGCACGCGCAGCAGTGACCGGGCGTCCAGGTCGTTCGCCTTCACCGTAAACTGGGTCACCTTGGGCCCCTTGGCCACGATTCGACCCTTGAACTCGGGCTTGCGGTTAAGGAACAGGTATCGCTCCGGCGGAATGCGGCCGGCCGCCGCCGGGATGAACTTGATCGTCACCTGGTCCTTGATCTGACTGATCGCTGTGATGCCCGCGTCGATGCATTGCACCTTCAGCTGGGTGATATCGAGCAGATTTTTCACGGGATCCGGCAGCGAGCCGAACCGGTCCACCAGCTCCTCGGCGACATCCTCAGCATCGGCGAGTGTACGGATTGCGATGATCCGCTTGTAGGCGTCAATCTTCTGGCGGGCATCGGCCACGTACTGATCCGAAATAAAGGCGTCCACCTGAAGTTCGATGTTCGGCTGAATCTCCCGGACGGCGGGCGCGGCGCCCTTCAGCTCCTGGACCGCCTCCTCCAGCAGCTGCGTGTACAGGTCGAAGCCGACGGTGACGATAAAGCCATGCTGCTCAGGCCCCAGGATATTGCCGGCGCCGCGGATCTCCAGGTCGCGCATGGCGATTTTGAAGCCGGCGCCCAACTCCGTGAAATCCTTGATCGCCCGGAGCCGCTTCTCAGCCACCTCATTGATCACCTTATCCCGCTTGTACAGGAAGTATGCATAGGCCAGCCGGTTTGACCGCCCCACCCGCCCCCGCAACTGGTAGAGCTGCGACAGGCCAAGCCGGTCGGCATCATCGACGATAATCGTATTGACCTGCGGAATGTCCACACCATTTTCGATAATGGTTGTGGCGATCAGGACATCGTACTCGCCGTCAAGGAAGTCGAGCAGGACCTGCTCCAGTTTGTCCTCTTTCATCTGGCCATGGGCGACCGCCACCCGGGCCTCCGGCACCAGCCGCTGGATTGTCGCGGCGACCTTATCGATGGTCTGGACCCGGTTATGCACAAAGAAGGTCTGCCCGCCGCGGGCCAGCTCCCGCCCCACGGCGTCACGGATCAGTTCCTCGTCGTACTCCGCCACAAAGGTCTCCACGGGGTAGCGATCCTCCGGCGGGCTGGTGATCACGGACATCTCCCGCATTCCGACCATCGCCATGTGGAGGGTCCGGGGAATGGGCGTGGCGGAGAGGGTCAGCACATCCACATTCGCCCTCAGCTGCTTGATGCGCTCCTTGTGCTGCACCCCGAACCGCTGCTCCTCGTCCACGACCAGCAGGCCGAGGTCTTTGAACTTCACGTCCTCACCCAGCAGCCGGTGCGTGCCGATCACCACCTCGATCGAGCCGTCGGCGAGCCCCTTCAGGATCTCAGCCTGCTCCTTCGGGGACTTGAAGCGGTTGAGCACCGCCACATTGATCGGGAAGCCCTCCATGCGGGTCTTGCAGGTGGCAAAGTGCTGCTGAGCCAGGATCGTCGTCGGTACG
Source organism: Bacillota bacterium (assembly GCA_028287415.1). Lineage (GTDB taxonomy): Bacteria > Bacillota > Sulfobacillia > Symbiobacteriales > Symbiobacteriaceae > RYN-353. The sequence continues at coordinate 2,843 of JAQBPS010000015.1, forward strand.
AGAATGGCTGCCTGCCTGCCGTCAGCTGCGGCCTTGAAGGCGGCCCGCAGGGCCACCTCGGTCTTGCCGTAGCCCACGTCGCCCAGCAACAGCCGGTCCATCGCACGAGCCTGCTCCATGTCGGCCTTGATCTCCCGGACCGCCTTCAGCTGGTCCGGCGTCTCCTCGTAGGGGAAGGCGTCCTCAAACTCCTGCTGCCAGACCGTGTCGGGCGGGGATGCGAAACCGGGCTGCGCCTCTCGGATTGCCGCCAGGCGAAGCAACTCCGCCGCCATCTCCCGGATTGACTCCTTGACCCGGCTCTTCACCTTGGCCCACTCGGAGCCACCGAGCCGGTTGAGCTTCGGCTCATGCCCTTCCGAGCCGACATACTTCTGAATCTGGTCAATCTGCTCGGTCGGGATCTTCAACCGGTCCGTGCCCTCGTACTTGATCACCAGATAGTCGCGGGTGGCGCCGAGGATCTCCTCGGACTGCACGCCCAAATATTTGCCGATGCCGTGGTTGGTATGGACGACGTAGTCGCCGATCTTCAGGTCCTGGTAGCTGACGACCCGGGCCACTTCCCGGCTGGACGGGCCTGCGGGACCGGCCTGCCCCGCCGGACCAGCGATAGCCTTACGCCGCCGCTTGACCCGACCGTAGATCTCGCCGTCGGTGACCACCACCACGCGCTGGCCGGGCCACTGGAAGCCGCCCTCCAGTGTGCCGACACCGACCCAGGTGGCGCCCTGCATGGGGGCGGGAATCGTCCCGCTGCCTGCGGCACTCTCAATGTCCGCGTCGCGCATCAACTCACGAAGCCGTTGCTGGCGCTCCTCCGTGCTCGTGAGGATCACAATGCGGTAGTTTTGCTTTCGCCAGCGCACCAGTTCTTCGTGGAACATGGGCCACTGGCCATGGAACTCCTGCATGTTTGTGGCCGAAATGCCCACTTCGTTCTGCGGGTGAATGCCCGGCACCGCCCGCCCGAGCGCGCTGAAGTAGACGGCCGTCTGCTGGCGGGCACGGTGAAGGAGTTCAGTAAAGTTCAGGTAGAGTCCCAGCTGGCCGGGCAGCAGGCCGCCCTTCTCCATCATCGTGACCTGGCGGTCAGCGTCCCGGGTCTCCATCTCCCCGCTGGCGTCACGAATACGCGAGGGCTCATCCACCAGCACCAGGGGGTGCTCCGGGAAATAATCCAGCAGCGTCTCCAGGTGATCGTAAAAGAAGTTGGCGTACTGCTCCAGGCCCTCGAAGTAAATCCCCTCGTCCAGCCTGGCGAGATGACTCTCCACCCGCTCCTGAAGTTTGGCCCCGGCATCGCCGGCATCAAAGAGGACCTTCGGAACCTGCTTGCGCTTGCCCTTTGCGGGCGCCGGGGCCTCGGTGTCGGGGTCAGCCTCAGCTGCGGCGGCCTGCTTCTCGCGGAGCCTGCGCAGCCGGCCGACCGTCTGGTCCAGGTCCCGCCGGATCTTCTCGGCAGCCCAGGTCAGGTCGCCCTGCGGGAGAATAAACTCTCGGGCCGGGCCAACGGCCACCTGCGCCACCTTGTCCAATGTCCGCTGACTTGCGGGGTCAAAGCGCCGGATCTCATCGATCACATCGCCCCAGAAGGCGATGCGCAGCGGGTAATCCGCTGAGAGCGGAAAAACGTCCACAATCTCGCCGCGGACGGCCACATGGCCCTTGCTCTCGACCATATCTACCCGCTCATAGCCTTGTCGCACCAGGCGAGCCAGCAGTTCGTCACGCCCGATCAGCTGGTCCGCCTTTAACCCGAGCAGGGCCTCGCCAAAGACCGCGCGCGGTGTCAGCGACCGATAAAGTGCGGTGGCTGGTGCCACCACGACCAGGTTCTCGCCCCGAGCCAGCCGTTCCATCACGTACAGGCGCTGTCCCACCACCTCAGGGGAGTGGGCTACCACCTCAAACGGCATGTACTCCATGGGCGGGAACAGCACGACAGCCTCGTCGTTCAGCCAGGTGGCGAGATCCTCCCTGGTGCGCTCGGCCTGCTGGACCGTGCTGGTGATGATCAGGCAGGGCCGCTGCGTCTTTTCCCGCAGACCGGCCATGACGAAGCTTTTGAGCGAGGCAGAAACGCCATAGACCATTTGCTCCGCAAAGCCGCGCTTGATCCCGTCAAGCAGCGATGTAAATTCCGGAGCGCTCTGGAGCAGCGTAATCAACCTGTCTGTAGTCATATGGCGATCCTCCTATCAGTCGCGCAAACGGCGCAAAGGGCTCTAGCCCCGAACCGGGGGGCTACAGCCCATATCCACCTGCGCTCCTGGTATCCACTGGTAATCCTGCATGGGCCCATTATACCGATCATTCCGGACCAGGGTCAACACCATCATCAGTGGCTGTGGCCGCTGGGGTTGGTCGGAGTCAAGACCGCTGCGCACGTGTCGCAGTAAGTATTCACGGTCACCGAGTCCCCCTGGAACGAAAGCACGCTTGCACGTTCAGCGGCTGTCAATGCTGACAGCCCCAGTCGGGGGTCGAAGCTGTCCGCTGCCCGAGTCGTCGCCAGTGGCATGCCGCATACCCTACATATGTAGTGCACGAGCATGGCATCACCTCTTCTCAGCGCCAGCATATGCGCCGGCGCCGAGAGTCGGCAAAATCAGGGTCAACACCGCAAGGTTGTACAGGGAATGTGCGAGCCCGGCCACAACGTAGGGCCCCCAGAGGCTGCCCTGGCGCGCCGCGATCAGTGCGGCCAGCCCGCCGACCAGGCCGTGGCCCACGAATGTCACCAGGCCGAGAAAGAAGCCGTCCTGACGGTTCCGCCACCAGTCGTAGCCGAACTCGGCCATGCCAAATAGCAGGTGGACAGGCAGCACGGGCGCCAGCGCTCCCGGTACCGCCACGATCGCCACCAGCTTGCAGGCCTCTTCCCACCAGGGTACCACGGCGATCGCCGCACGTTGACCGAACCAGCGAAACAGGAGCCGATTCCCGACATAGGCGCCCAGGACTGCGCCCAGGACAGCCAGCACGACAAGCAAATCATACGTCATGCTCGGAAGTGTGTCTGGACCTGGCTATGCTTATGCACAGACCCGCAACCTCACCCGTTGAACTTGGTCATCGCCTTGAACGTCCCCTCGTTCAGGACGGCCTCTATCGCTTCCACTGCCCGCGGCAGCACCTGCGCAATCGTGGCGGCGTCGTCAACGCCGAAGGGGGCCAGCACCCAGTCAATGACCTGCCAGCCCGGGGCGGGGCGGCCAATGCCGATGCGCAGGCGCGGGAACTCCTGTGTCCCGAGTTCCTGGATGATCGACTTCATGCCGTTGTGCCCGCCGGCGCTCCCCTTCTCCCGCAGCCGCAGCTTGCCTGGCGCAATATCGAGGTCGTCATAGACCACCAGGATATCGGCCGGGTCCACCTTATAGAAATGGGCGGCCGGGGCCAACGAGCGCCCGCTCAGGTTCATGAAAGTCATCGGCTCGAGAAGGATCACCTTCTCGCCTTCCCAGCGCATCTCACCGTACAGGCCCTGGTATCCGTTCCGGTCCATGCTGACCCCATGCTTGCGGGCAAAGGCGTTCAGGGCCATCCAGCCCACGTTGTGGCGGGTATTCGCATATTTCGCCCCCGGGTTACCGAGGCCGACAATCAGCTTTGGCATCTTTGACTCCCCATCTGGCTGATGATTACTGCTTAACTTTACCATACGAGACCCGGTCCGCCAAAGGCAAACAGGCCGGCCTGTTGACAGGTGGCCTGTTTACGGGTATTGCCCAGTCCGGGTTAGAGGCGGGACTCCTCCTCGAAGATCTTCGACACGCTCTGGTCCTCATGGATCCGGATCATCGCCTTCGCCAGCAGCGAGGCGACGGTGACCACCTTGAGCTTATCGCCAAGCTTCTCCCGCTGGATCGGGATCGTGTCGGTGACAACGATCTCCTTGAACGGGCTGTTCGCCAGGCGCTCATAGGCCTGGCCACTGAACACCGGGTGGGAGCAGGCGGCGTACACCTCCGTGGCGCCCCGCTCAAGCAGGGCATGCGCCCCGTGAACAATCGTACCGGCGGTGTCGATGAGGTCATCGACCATGATTGCCTGCCGGCCCTTGACGCTGCCGATGATGTTCATCACCTCGGCGATGTTGGGCTCCGGACGGCGCTTGTCGATGATCGCCAGGCCGACGCCCAGTCGCTCGGCCATGTCGCGGGCCCGAGGCACGCCTCCGGTGTCCGGGGAGACAACCACGGCGTTGCTCAGATTCTTCTGCCTGAAGTATTCCGCCAGCAGCGGCCCGGCGTTGAGGTGGTCGACCGGGACATCGAAAAAGCCCTGAATCTGTGCCGCATGCAGGTCGATCGTCAGGAGGCGACGGAACCCGGCCGTGATGATCAGGTTAGCCACCAGTTTGGCGGTGATGGGCTCGCGGCCCCGGGCCTTCCGGTCCTGGCGGGCATATGGATAGTGCGGAACCACGGCGGTGATCCGCCGGGCGCTCGCTCGGCGCAGAGCGTCACCGATGATCAGCAGTTCCATGAGGTTCTCGTGGATCGGGTCCACACCAGAAGAGAGCACGAAGCAGTCGGTGCCCCGGACGCTCTCGTTGATGTCGACCCGGATTTCGCCATTGGAGAACCTGCTCACGTTCATGTCACCGAGGCCGATCCCCATTTGCTCCACAATCGCCCTGGCCAGCGGGAGGTTCGCATTGCCTGAGAAAATCTTCAGCTTCCGATCTGGATAAGGTACCAACGCCACGTCCTCCCCATTACTTCCGCTCCTTACTGGCCTTCCAGCGGGCACGCAGCTTGGCTGCGCCCCCCTCCTTGATGACCAGTTCGGCACGTTCCACTGCGAGGCCGTCGGCCGGCACATTCCTGCTCGCCGCCGAACCGGCAGCGACCAGGGCACCGTCCCCCACCACAATCGGGGCCAGCAGATTTACGTTCGTGCCAATGAAAGCTCCAGCCCCGATCTCGGTCCGGAACTTCTCAAAGCCATTGTAGTTTGCCGTGATGGCACCGGCGCCGATGTTCGCCTTCTCGCCGATGGTGACGTCGCCCAGGTAAGAGTGGTGGTGACACTTGACGCCACGCCCCACCTTGGCCTTCTTTAGCTCCGCGTAATTGCCAACCTCAACATCGGCCTCCAGCTCACAGCCGGGCCGCAGATGCGCCATCGGGCCGATCTGGCAGTTGGGCCCCACCTGGGAATCCTCGACCACGGACTGCTCCACCCGGCTGCCGTCGGCGATCCGGGAAGAGTCGATCGTGCTGCCGGGGCCAATCTTGCAGTTGCTGCCGATCACAGTCTTCCCATGTAGGAAGGTAAACGGCCAGATTGTGGTATCCCGGTCGATCGCAACCTCGTCATCGATAAAGGTCGACTTCGGGTCAATGATTGTCACGCCGTTCAGCATGTGGCGCTCCAGGATGCGCCAGCGGAAACGCGCCTCGGCGTCTGCGAGCTGTACCCGGTTGTTGGGCGCGAGCGCCTCCTCCTCAGAGGCCTCGAGCGCCGCCGTCACCTGTTCGCCGTCCCGCATCAGGATCTCAACGGTCTGCGGGAGGTAGAATTCCTTCTGTGCATTGTTGTTATCAAGGCGCTGGAGCAAGTTTGTCAGGCCTTCACGCCGGAAGGCGATCACACCCGGCCAGATCTCCCTGATCTGCTTCTGCTCGGGCGTCGCATCCTTCTCCTCCACAATCCGCTGGAACTTGCCCGTTTCCGGGTCACGTACGACCCTGCCCAGGCCGGTCGGGTCGCTCACCTCAGCGGTGAGCAGCGTCGCGGCTGCGCCCGACTCCTCATGGCGCTGCATCAGCCTGTGGAATACCTCGGGGCCGAGGAACGGGTTATCGCCAAGCACGACCAACACATGGCCGCCCCGCCGGGCGTCAATCTGCGGCGAGGCCTGGCGCACAGCGTGCCCAGTCCCGAGCTGCTCAGTCTGCACGGCATAGTGAACCCGATCGCCCAGGTACTCCCGGAGTCGTTCCTGCTGGTATCCGACTACCACGACAAGATCTTCAAAGCCGGCGTTGCGGACGTTGTCCACCACATGCCCGATCATGGGCTTTCCGGCAATAGGGTGCATCACCTTGATCACGTTCGACTTCATACGGCTACCATGGCCGGCGGCCAGAATCACTACGCTAACGTCAGACATGGGAACCCTCCCAAGCGCATAATCCGGAGCCATTATACCACAGTCCTATGGCTTGACAAAGGAAAAGACCTGGAGTGCAATTACCTCCAGGTCCGGGCTTTTGCTGGCAGCGAACCTGCCGCTAGACGACCATGGGCTCCTTGGCCTCCATCGCGTGGAACGCGTCCAGGACCGCCTTCTGGATGGACTCGCGGGCCTCAGCGGTGATCGGATGCGCCATGTCCTTGTACTCACCCTCAGCAGTTTTGCGGCGGGGCATGGCCACGAACAGCCCGTTCACGCCCTGCACCACACGCACCTCATGCAGCACGAACATCGCATCAAAGACGACCGAGCAGTTGGCCTTGAGCTTGCCCTCAATCCCCGTAACCTTGCGAACCCGGACATCGGTAATCTGCATGGTGGCATCCTCCTCAAACGGTTTGTGAGAAAGGATTTCCACAAACTACCAGTTATTCCCTGCTGGCGAAACGCGAATTTAGATTCTGTTCGCCTTTATTTCGGTGGCCGCATCACACGCCAGCCGGAAGAGAGCCACTGCCACGTCCCCTGTCAACCCGAACGCCATCGACAATCGCCCGGCCTGCCCGGCGGCATAGAATAGACGGGGTGATCGATATGCAGGGACCCGGCCCCAGCCTCGGCTCACCCGCCGTGGTGGGACCGCAGCGCGGGCCAGTTTTTTGTTTCGTCGGGACCGTCCACCTGTTGGACCTGCTCCAGACAACCAGGCCCGGGTCCGTCATCGGTCACCTGAACACCGCCATTGGCGTCGCCGTTCCGCTGGTCCAGTCGAGCCCCGCCCCCCTGGGCTCCGGCACGCTGGCAACGCTCGACCGGCAGCTCGCCACCGTCTGCGGCAACCTGCTTTTCCTCGATGAGCGCCTCGCAGTTGATGTCGCTTATGTAAGCCCTGGCACCCGCGCAGCAACGCCAGGGGTCTCGCCCCTGGCGTTGGTCGCAATGGCGCTGTTAGGCCTGCTGCCCGCTGTTGGTTGAACGGGACTGGTACTCGAGGTAGGCGACCCCGGCGCCACCCGCGCCCACGGTCAGCAACCCCAGCACGATGGCAGTCAGGGGCAGGTGCAGCCATAATGGCAGCGAAGCGGCCTGGAGCGCCTCCATGGCGCCTACCATCAGCAGCGCCAGCAGCACTCCTGCCCCTGCCGCATTGCGATACCATTCGCCCGACCGCTTTACCATAGCCATTACCTCCAGTTACCAGTCGTTCGGCCGGAACGGCGGGATCACCGTTACGTGGTAGCCGTCCCCCCGCAGAACCGCGAGGATCTCCGCAACGTGTCGGGAATCCCGGGTCTCCAGCGACAGGTCGATTTCAACCTCGCCAACCGTCGCCTTGTTCAGCCACCGCTCGTGGTGCACTTCAATGACATTCGCACCCGCTGCGGCCACGGTCGCCAGAAGCCGCTGCAAGCCGCCTGGGCGGTCCGGCACAAAGGTGGTGAGGCGCATGTACCGCCCCCCCTTGACGAGGCCACGCTCGATGATCCTGGACATGACGTTCACATCGATATTCCCGCCGGACAGCACGACGCACACGGGCCCGGTAACGTTGGCTGCCTTGCCGCCCAACAGGGCCGCCAGCCCCACGGCGCCGGCGCCCTCGACCATCAGCTTGGCCCGCTCCAAAAGCACCAGGATCGACTGGGCGATCTCTTCCTCCTCGACCAGCACAACCTCGTCGACATACTGCTGGATCAGAGCCCAGTTCAAGGTACCCGGCCGCTTGATGGCAATGCCGTCGGCGATGGTCCGGACGGAGTCGGTGCC
>JAQBPS010000044.1 GCA_028287415.1 Bacillota bacterium
TTGGATGCACACGACTTGCGGGAACTGGATGTGGTCCTGGAGGATCTGCGCCCGCTTTTCCGAGTCTAAGGAGGTACGGCTGTTCGATGAAGATCACCGATGTAAAGACGTTTGTAGTCGGCAACCCCTGGAAGAATTGGGTGTTCGTCAAACTGTTCACGGACGAGGGCATCACCGGCGTTGGTGAGGCGACAGGCGGACTCCAGACCCGCCCCAACGAGGTGGCGGTGCACGAGCTGAGGCCGCTCTTTATCGGCAAGGACCCCCGCAACATCACCGCTGTCTGGGACGCCATGTACAAGGGGATCTTCCTGCATCACTCCGCGGCCGTGTCGGGCATTGAGCAGGCCTGCTGGGACATCCTGGGCAAGAGCCTGGGGGTGCCGATCTGGCAGCTGCTGGGCGGCAAGATGCGCCCGCGGATCCGGGCGTACGCCAATGGCTGGTACAGGGGGCCGCGCGATCCCAAATTCTTCGCCGAGGCGGCCCAGGCCATGGTGGAGAAGGGGTACACGGCGCTGAAGTTCGATCCGTTTGGCAATGCCTACCGCTTCATGGAGCGGGACGACGAACGGCTGGCGATCAGCCTGGTCCGGGCGGTCCGCGAAGCGGTGGGCGAGAGCGTGGACCTGTTGATCGAGGCGCACGACCGGTTTTCGGTCAGCACCGCCATCCGGCTGGGCCATGCGCTGGCGGAGTTCAACCCCATGTGGTTCGAGACCCCGGTTATGTCCACGGACATCGAGGGCACGCTGGCGGTGGCGCGACAGGTGCCCATCCCGGTGGCGAGCGGCGAGCGCTTCACGTCGCTCGAGCAGTTTGCGGCCCTGCTGGCCGGCAAGGTGGTTAGCATCGCCCAGCCGGAAGTGCTCTCGATCGGCGGCATCAGCCGGATGGTGCGAGCGGCTGCCATCGCCGAGGCGCATGAGGCGTTCGTGGCCCCGCACAACGCACAGAGCCCGCTCTGCACCGTGGTCAACACCCACATTGGCGCGGCGCTGCCGAATGTGCTGATCCAGGAGTGCTTTGACGACACCAACGCGGAATGGTCCCGGCGGATCATGACCGGCCTGGTCGAAGTGAAGAACGGTTACATTGAGGTTCCCGATGCCCCCGGTCTGGGTGTAGAGCTGCTCGACGACGAAATGGCAAAGTACCCCTACGGGGATCGAAACTTTCTGCGGCTGTTCGAGGCCGGCTGGGAGCGGCGCGAAACCCGGTAATGAGACCAACTTACCCCTTGACGGCGCCGGCGGTGATCCCCGCCACCAGGTAGCGCTCCAGGAATCCATAGAGCACCATCACCGGCAGCGTGGCCAGCACGGAGGCGGCCATCAGTTCGTTCCACTGCACCTGGTACTCCCCCATGATGTTCGCGATCCCCACCGGGAGCGGAAACATGGAGGGGTCTGTGGTCAGCACCAGCGCGAAGACGTAGGAGTTCCAGGACTGCAGGAACGTGAAGGTCGCCACGGCCACCAGCCCGGGGAGGCTGAGCGGCAAGATCACCCGCCAGAACGATTCGATCCGCCCGCAACCGTCCATCATCGCTGCCTCGTCCAGCTCCCGGGGAATCGACCGGAAGAACCCGATCAGCATCCAGGTCGAAAATGGCAGTGCGAACGAGACGTACGCCAGAATCAAGGCCAGGTAGCTGTTGATCAGGCCCAGTCTGGCCATGAACTGAAAGTAAGGGATGATCAGCAAGGTACCGGGGAGCATCTGGGTTAAAAGCAGGACCAGGATGCCCGCCCGCTCCCAGCGCATGTGGAACCGGGAAAACCCGTATGCCGCCAGGGAGGACAGGGCCATAGCCAGGAGCGTCGAGCCACCCGAGACGACCAGGCTGTTGAAGAAGTACCGGCCGAAGGGGCGGGTGGCCCACATGTGGCGGTAGGGCTCCAGGGTCCACCGGGACGAATAGAAGGTGGGCGGGGATTGAAAGACTTCACTGGCCGGCTTGAGCGACGTGTTGACCATCCAGTACAGCGGAAAGAGCACGACCGCCAGCGCTGCCAGCGCCAGGATCCAGGAAGCGACCTGGCTGACGCTCGCTTTCTTCATATGTTCTCCTCCGAGGACCGCCCCGGCTGGAGCAGGTAGATGTAGACGCTTGAAAAGACCACAAGGAGGAGCAGCAGTACCACGCCGACAGCTGCGGCCGGTCCGAAATGGTTCGCCTGGAAGGCGGTGTTGTAGATCAGAACGGGCAGCACTTCCGTGGCGTGGATCGGCCCCCCTCGGGTCATCACGGCAATCATGTCAAAGGCACGGACCGTGTTGATCACATCCAGTGTCGTGGCGACCGCCAGCAGGTAGCGCAGGTGCGGGAGGGTGATGTAGCGGAACTGCTGAAGCGGTGCGGCACCGTCGAGGGAGGAGGCCTCGTACTCCTCTTTCGGAATGGTCTGGAGGCCGGCCAGCAGGATCAACATGACGAACGGGAACCCCCGCCAGACATCGGCCAGGACCACCGACCAGAATGCCAGGGCCGGCTCACCCAGCCAGACCTGATACTGCTGGATCAGGCCGAGCGAGTGCAGCATGTAGTTCACCGCCCCGAAGTGCGGGTCCAGCAGCCAGACCCACATCATGGCGCCGATCACCGGCGCCACCATCCACGGTGTGAGGAAGGCCAGCCGCATCACGGTCCGCCCGCGACGGATCCGGTTGAGAAAGAGCGCCAGGGGTAGTCCGATCAGGACGTGGAGCGCCACGGCGGCCACGGCGTACGTTACGGTGACCTTCAGGGAGTTCCAAAACGGGCCATTGCCGAGCAACTGTGTGTAGTTGCCCAGTCCGACAAACCGTACCGTGACGCCGGCCTCCCGGAACAGGCTGGTGTAGACCGCCTGGACCAGCGGAAGAAAGATGACCACGAACAGGAAGAAAAACAGCGGGGCGACAAACAGGTACCCCAGCCAGTGTTCCCGGCGGAGCCCGCGACCGCGCCAGCTCTTGCGGCCTATGGGGGCGACCGTCACCGGCTGCCCACCCGTCTCTGGTAGGTGCACCGCCTACATCTCCTTGAACTTCTTTGCCAGGGTCTCGTCAAGCTTGCCGAAGAGCTCCTCGACGCTGCCCCGCTTGAGCAGGGCCGCCTGTACCGTGGAGACGACGTCGGTGGCCGCGATATCCGCCCACAGCGGGTGGTTGAGGGGGTACGCCTTCGCGACCTTGCCATACTCCAGGAACTGGGCCAGGAGCGGGTCCTGCTTCACCTCGGGATCATCAATCAAGTCGGTGCGCAGCGGCAGCCAGTTGGCGATTTTGGCCCGCTTGATCGACCACTCCCGGTCGTTGACGAACTTGATCCACTTCCAGGCTGCCTCCGGGTTCTTGCAGTCCTTGGAGATGCTGTCGCAGGTGACCGAAACCATGGTGGCTCGATTGTTGCCGTGCATGGGCGGGAAGGCCACGGCGATCTTCTGCTTGATCGCCGGATTGTCGCCCGCCACCTTCGCCACCGCCCAATAGGCGTTGCGCATCGTCGCGATCTTCTCCTGGGCGAAGAGCACCGTCTGCTCCAGGTAATTGATGTTCACAGACCCTGGCGCTGTCACCTTGTGGACCAGCTCGAGGTCCAGGTAGTACTTGATCGCCTCCAGTGTTTTGGCATTGCTGGCGAAGGTGGTGGCAGTCATATCGGGGTTAAAGATGTCGCCGCCGTTGGACCAGATCCAGCTCAGAAGGACACGGGTCGTGGTGTCCGTGGGCCCCCCGAGAATGGTGGTGGCCCAGCGGTCCTGCGTCGTCAGCCGCTTCGCCCAGTTGAGGTACTCATCCCAGGTGGCGGGGGGCTTGGCGATATCGAGCCCGGCCTTCTGCACCAGGTCCTTGTTATAGAACTCCGCATAGATGCCGCCCCAGCTGGGGAGCCCGTAGAGCTTCCCCTTGTATCTGCCGGCTACCAGGGCGTCCTCCGTCCAGGCTTTTCGGTAGCTCTCCGGTTCGGCCGCCCAGAGGTCGTCGAAGGGCAGGAGGTAGCCGTTGTACACGCCCGTGGAGATGTCCACGGAGACGACGTCGGGCGCCTGGTTGGCCTTGGCGGCCGTGACGAACTTCGTCCAGTGGTCCTTGCGGGCCACCAGAATCGGCTCGATCGTGATGGTGGGGTTCTGCACCTGAAACTTGGCGACCATCTCTTTCCAGATGGGCTCATACTGCGCCTCGGTGAGGTTGGCCGTCTGCCACTTCAAGGTGACCGGGCCTGCCGCCGGAGCCGTCTTGAGTGCGGGGGAGGGGGTCTTGCTGGCGGAGGGGTTGGCGGACGGGGTCATGCACGCCTGCAATAGGAGGGGGCTGGCGGCGAGCCCAAGCAGACCGCCCAGAACCGACCGGCGGGTGACTTCCTTGGTCAGGAAACTCGGCAATTGCTTCTCCACGGCTGACATCGCTCCGTTTCGCACCAGAATTGCTGGGGGCCTAGCGCCACAGGGACTCAGTCGAGCCCGAGACCGGCTGCGGACGATAGCTCCGCTCCTTCAGCACATCCAGGTTCAAGTCGGTGCCCAGCCCCGGCCCGGTGGGCAGTTCGAAGTAGCCGTCGACGCACTTGACCGGCACCGTGCACAGATCGTCCCGCAGCGCACGCTCATCCTCCATCTGCTCCAGGATGAAGAAGTTAGGGATGGCGGCAGACAGGTGCATGGCGGCCAGGGTGCAGATGGGGCCGCCGGGGTTGTGCGGCGCCACGGGAATGTAGTACGTGTCGGCCATCGCGGCGATCTTGCGGACCTCGGTAATCCCATGGGCGTGCATCAAATCCGGCTGGATGACCTTGCAGCCGCCCGTCTCCAACAGCTCCCGGTACTCCCAACGGGAGAGCAGGCGCTCGCCCGTGGCGATCGGCACGGGCAGTTCCTTCTGAAGCTGGACCATGGCCCTGGCGTTCTCGAACGGGATCGGCTCCTCGAACCAGGACGGCCGGTAAGGCAGCAGGGCATTGGCGAGCATCACCGCTGTGCGGGGCGAGAGCCGCTCGCCGCATTCCACGAAGATGTCCACATCAGGGCCGGCGCCCTCGCGCGCTGCTTTCATCAGTTCGGCCGCGTGAGCAATGGCACTGTGCTCGTTGTCACGGAGCATCTGGAAGGTAAAGGGCATCCACTTGAAGCCTGTGAAGCCCCGTCTGACCGCCTCTTTAGCCTGCTCGTAGGCCTGTTCCGGCGAAGTGACACCGGTCATCCAGTGGCTGGCATAGGCCCGGAGTTTGGTTCGGAACGGCCCGCCCAGCAGGCGGTAAACCGGCACCCCCAGCCGCTTGCCTTCCAGGTCCCACAGGGCGATGTCCAGGGCGGCCAGCGCTGTCGACATGCTGGCGCCCCCGCGCCACCGCCAGGCGTGGTACATCGCCTGCCAGTGCCGCTCCACCCCGGAGGGATCCTGGCCGATCAACACCGGCTCAAGCTCCCGGATCGCTGCCTCGACCGACTGGATGGCGCCGTGGAGGGAGCCCTCGCCCCACCCGTAGAGACCTTCATCGGTCGAGACCTTGACGAAGAGCCAGTTGCACCACTCGATCCAGTAGGTGAACGTCTCGATCTTGGTGATCTTCATCTCCATGCCTCCAGGTGTCGGGACATGTACGCAACAAAGGTCAGGGCATGTTTGCGGGCAAGTAGTTCGGCCTCCTCGCCGCGCCGCTGCTCCAGGAGGCTGAACAGAAGCCTGTGCTCCACCTGTGCGGCCTTCAGGTAGTCCCGGTCAAACGTGTGGTCGGCAACGTTCCGGTACCGCTCGGTGTTGCGGGTGAGTTGACCGATCAGTTCCTGAAGCGCGGTGCCCCCCGCTGCACTTAGAATGGCGGTGTGAAACCGCATGTTAATCTCGCGAAACCTCGGCTGGTCGCCCTGTTCGCTCGCCTCCTCCATCAGTTCCAGGTCTGTTCGGATCGCCTCCAAGTCGGAAGCCGTGAGCCCGTCTGCGGCGAGCCGCACCGCGTAGCCCTCCAGCAGGCCGCGGAGGGAGAATAGCTCCCGCAGTTCTGTCGTGGACAGTTTGGAGACGTGCATGCCGCTGTAAGGGACCTCGGTCACCAGTCCCTCGCGCTGGAGCCGCATCAAGGCCTCGCGCACCGGTGTGATGCTGACCTGGAGCTGACGGGCGAGGGCGTCAATCACCAATTTTCGCCCCGGGAGTAGTTCCCCCGTGGCGATCGCGGACTGCAGCATGATGTAGACATGCGTTGTCAGAGTCCGACGATCCGGGGGACGGAGTGGGCCGTTCGCACTGTTTGTATTAACCATGGATCAAATATAATGCATGATCAAAAGTTAGGCAATAGAATTGAAATCAACCTAGATTATAAATGTGAAATATTCTCGCGTATCGATGGGGTCGAAAGAGAGGCTGTGGCGGTTCACCCGTCTGAGTCGCCTTCCTGAATGCCTGCGAAGATGTCCTGGTTGCCGGTCAGGGTGTGCGGCCAGGTCGCCTCGGAGCGGCGCAGCACCATGGCTTTCCCAATACATCTACATTTTTACGTTTATGAATAAGTCATCAATGATGGTATACAAACAAAAATCATATTTTTGTTTGGACATAGAGAGGGAATGACTTTGAGCCGTAGAAATAATGCGCATACACATTTGTTAGTAAAGCTCACTAATTAGATCTGAGGTGTTGTGATTGAACCCGATGGGAGGGCGGCCGCAACTCCTGAAACAGCTGAACCAATCAACGGTTCTGGACGTAGTGCGGACCGCTGGGCCGATCAGCAGAGCTGACGTCGCCCGCAGCACCGGCCTCAGCCGTCCAACGGTCTCCCACGTGGTAAGCGCACTGCTCGCAGCCGACTTGATACGGGAGATCGGCTCCGGGGAAACGTCGGTTGGCAGGAAGCCGGTTCTGCTCATGTTCAACGGCGACGCCGCTCTGGTGGTCGGCGTAGACCTCGGCGCCACAAAGATGCTGCTCGGCATAACCAATCTCGACGGGCAAGTACTCGCCGAGGTACAGGTGCCGACCCCGGTCCAGCAGGGAGTCGACGGCGTTGCAGACGGATTGGTGGCTGCCATCACTGAGTTGATCAGCCGCTCAGGCCGTGCCATGACGCAGGTATGTGGCATAGGCGTGGGCGTGACCGGCGCTGTGGACACCGAATCCGGCGTCGTTCTCGCCGCGGCGGGTCTGGGCGCCAGAGATTGGCCCCTCCGCACTATTCTCGAGGAGCGTTTCGGGTTACCGGTGTTCG
>JAQBPS010000063.1 GCA_028287415.1 Bacillota bacterium
CGCACCCTGAAGCAGGGCGAGCAGTTCGACGTGGTCGAGTCGGTCAAGACCGTCTCCGACCTGTACTCCCCCGTCACGGGCAAGGTGGTTGAGATCAACAGCGAGCTTGACGCCAACCCCGAGCTGGTCAACTCCGGCCCCTACGAGGCGGGCTGGATGCTGAAGATCGAGATCGCCAACCCCGATGAGCTGAATCAGCTGCTCGACGCCGACGCCTACAAGGCATTCACCGAGGAGGCCGGCCACTAATCATGCGCTATATCCCGATTACGCAGGCCGACAAGGAGGCCATGCTGCGGGATATTGGCGTGAACTCCACCGAGGAGCTGTTCGCGGCCAACATCCCGGCAGATGTCCGACTCAACCGGCCGCTCAACCTGCCCGAAGCGCTGACGGAGATGGAGTTGCTCGCTCACATCCAGGAGATGACGAAGGTCAACGTGAACGCCGCCGACTACGCCTACTTCCTGGGCGGCGGCGTGTACGACCACTATATCCCGCCGGTCGTCGACTACTTCCTCCAGCGGGGCGAGTTCCTGACGGCCTACACGCCGTACCAGCCGGAGATCTCGCAGGGCGTGCTCCAGGCGATCTACGAGTACCAGAGCCTGGTCTGCCAGCTGACCGGGATGGACCTGTCGAACGCCTCCATGTATGACGGCGCCTCAGCGATGGCTGAGGCCGCCGGCATGGTGGTCAGCCAGACGGGCCGCCGCAAGGTGGTCGTCGCCCGGTCGGTCCATCCGGAGTATCGCCGGACGGTGCAGACCTATATGAACGGCATCGGCGTGGCAGTGATCGAGGCGCCGATGAAGGATGGCGTCGTCGATCTGGCGGAGCTGGAGTCGCTCGTGACCGATGAGGTCGCCGGCGTGTTCATCCAGCAGCCCAACTTCCTCGGCCACCTGGAGCCGGTGCGGGCGGTTGATACCCTGGCGCACGGCAAGGGTGCAATGTACGTCGTCGCCGTCGACCCGATCTCGCTCGGCCTCCTTGAGGCGCCGGGCAATTATGGCGCCGACATCGTCGTCGCCGAGGGCCAGTCGCTCGGCAACGCGATGTCCTACGGCGGCCCCGCCCTGGGCATCATGGCGACCCGCGACAAGTTCGCCCGCAAGATCCCCGGCCGCATTGTCGGCGCGACGCTCGACAACCGCGGCCAGCGGGCCTTTGTGCTGACGCTCCAGGCACGTGAGCAGCACATCCGCCGGGAGAAGGCGACCTCGAATATCTGCACGAACCAGGCGCTGAATGCGCTGGCCGCCACCGTCTACCTGTCGCTGACGGGCAAGGAGGGGCTGCGCGAGGTGGCGAACCTGTGCCTCCAGAAGGCGCACTACCTGGCCGCTGAGATCGCGAAGCTCCCCGGCTACGCCGTCGCCTACCAGACGCCGTTCTTCAAGGAGTTCACGATCACGGGCCCGCAGCCGGCGGAGCAGATCAACAAGCACCTGCTCAGCAAAAAGATCATGGGCGGTTTTGCATCGTCGGGCGACTACCCGGAGCTCACGAACGCCATGACGATTGCCGTGACCGAGAAGCGCACCCGGGCAGAGATCGACCAGCTGGTCGCCGCCCTCGCGGAGGTGAAGTAAGTGTCCATTCTGCCACTGATTTTTGAACGCTCTGCCCCTGGCAAGCGGGCGCTCCGCTTCCCCAAGCCCGACGTGCCCGAGGTGGCCGCTGCTGATCTGATTCCGCCGGAGTACCTGCGGGCGGAGGCGCCGAACCTTCCCGAGGTCGCTGAGGTCGAGGTGGTCCGCCACTTCACGCAGCTCTCCCGCCGCAACCACGGCGTTGATGTCGACTTTTATCCGCTCGGCTCCTGCACGATGAAGTACAACCCGCGCATCAACGAGACGGTCGCCCGGCTGCCCGGCGTTGCGCTGACGCATCCGCTCCAGCCGGCTGAGACGGTGCAGGGCAACCTGAAGTTGCTGCACACCATGGAGCAGCATCTGTGTGAAGTGACCGGCATGGACCGGATGACCTTCCAGCCCGCCGCTGGTGCGCACGGCGAGCTGACGGGCGTGCTGCTGATCAAGAAGTACCACGAGACCCGTGGCGACGTTGCTCGCAAGAAGATCATCGTCCCCGACTCGGCGCATGGTACGAACCCGGCCACGGCAGCGATGGCGGGCTTCGATGTCATCTCGATCAAGAGCGCGGGGGATGGCTCGGTCGACCTGGCGGCGCTGCGGGCGGCGGTCGGTCCGGATACGGCCGGTCTGATGATGACGAACCCGTCGACGATGGGGCTGTTTGACCCGAACGTGAAGGAGATCGCCGACATCGTCCATAAGGCGGGCGGTCTGGTCTATTATGATGGTGCAAACCTGAACGCGATCATGGGGTATACGCGGCCCGGCGATATGGGCTTTGATGTGGTCCACCTGAACCTGCACAAGACGTTCTCGCAGCCGCACGGCGGCGGCGGGCCGGGCGCGGGGCCGGTCGGGGTCAAGAAGATCCTTGAGCCGTACCTGCCGGTGCCGGTGGTGGAAAAGCAGGGCGAGCAGTATGTGCTGGACTGGGACCGGCCGGAGTCGATCGGCAAGCTGCGGGCGTTTACGGGCAGCTTCGGGGTGATGGCCCGGGCGTATGCGTATCTGATTGCGTATGGGCCGGAGTTGAAGGAAGTCTCCGAGTATGCGGTCCTGAATGCGAACTACGTAATGGCGCACCTGCGGAAGTACTATGACCTGCCGGTGGACCGGTACTGCATGCATGAGTGCGTGCTGTCGGCGAAGACGTTGAAGAATGAGGTCGGGGTGAAGACGCTGGACATTGCGAAGCGTCTGTTGGATGAGGGTGTGCATCCGCCGACGATTTACTTCCCGTTGATTGTGGAAGAGGCCATCATGATTGAGCCGACTGAGACGGAGGATAAGGCGACTCTGGATCGGTTTGTTGCGTCGATGGTGAAGATTTATGAAGAGGCTAAGGTGGATCCGGAGAAGGTGAAGGGTGCACCGTTTACGACTGTGGTGGGGCGGTTGGATGAGGCACTTGCGGCGCGGAAGCCGAATTTGCGGTTTAAGGGTTCGGTTGGGTGGGCCTCGGGGGCGCTTCTTTTGGGACTGGGCGCTCGTGTGGGGGGTTCGGTGGCACCCCGGGGGTAGCCCATGCGGCT
>JAQBPS010000069.1 GCA_028287415.1 Bacillota bacterium
GGAACCCCACCGATGGCTGTCGCTATGAGCAATGACCCCAAGAATGCACCGACCAGTTTGTTCACAAGTGCTCTCCCCTCTTTAATTCACCACGTCGAGAGTTGTTCCATTTTTTACCATTCACAACATGTACGATGGACTTGGCCAAGAGGTTCGGTCTCTCCATCCGATACTCGGCACAGATGCCGTATCAGGTTACGGCCGGAAGATGTACCATGCCGACGCACACAAATGTAAACCCCCGGCACCTGTCTTCAGGCACCGGGGGCCTCGCTGTGGGGGCTGCCGTTACTCCGCCCGCTCCCGGATCAGCGACTCCAGCTTTGCCGGCTCCATGTGGCGCTGTACGGCCAGCCGAATCGCTGAGCCGTAGCCCATGAGCTCCTGCGACGTCAGCTCTGCGCAGGCATCCTGCAAGTCGCCGTTCAGAAAGAACGGCAACCCGATGCCGGTCAGCTGGCAGAACTGGACCAGGTTGAAGGGCTTCAGCGCCCAGGACTGTTCCAGCACATCGTTCAGGGCCCGTACGGTCATGCCGATTTGGAAAGCGATGGCCGAGCGGCTGAACCGGTTCGGGAACCGTTCACAGACGAAGAGGATCACCATGGCGAAGCGCTGCTCCACCGACATGAGACGGATTGCGGCCTGCCGATCCTTCGGCAGCGAGCGGATGTGCACGGCAAACGCCTGGGCGATCGCACCCACACCGGCGTCGGCGCCGCCGGGCTCACTCACCTCACCCAGGAGGAACGAGACGGGCACGCAGAGCGCCTTGCACAGCGCCAGCAGGGCGTTGAGGGTCGGGTTCACCTTGCTGCCGCCCTCGAGCTGGCAAATGTAGCCGACAGCAAGTCCGGTCCGCGCGTGGACATCCTCCAGCGTCATGCCCTGCTGGGTCCGGGCCCACGCCAACCGCTCACCCAGGGCTTCGGGGCCATACCTTTCCTGGAGACTCTTTTCTTGCACTGACGTCACCTCGGTTTTTGATTTAGGGATTTTTTTCCATTTTACTTCGAGGCGAGTGGCTTCGTCAATCCGTATTGAGAAAATACAGTTACTTTCTGGGCGGATTCCCCCCGTATTCGCTCGTAGCAAAACTGCCAGCTGGCGGGCGCTGCCAACCATTGGTCTTTGACCATGGCGAACACTTGTTCTACAATAGATTTGATTACACCGGGAAATGGGGGGATAAAGCTGTCACGCATCACGTACGTGGACGCGCCCTGCAAGTCGGTCCTCAATCGGGTCAAGGGCAAGGGGCTGCCCTTCAACTGGTCGATCAATCCGTACACCGGGTGCAGCCATGCCTGCACTTACTGCTACGCCCGGGCGTTCTACCTGCAGGCCGAGCGTGGCTCCGCCGCTGAATTCGACAGCCTGATCTACGTCAAGAGCAACGCCCCGGCCGTGCTGCGGACGGAACTCGCCCGCCGCTCCTGGAAGCGGGAGATGGTCGTGGTGGGCGCCGCCACCGACCCCTACCAGCCCGCTGAGGCGAAGTTCCGCATCACCCGGGGAATTCTCGAGGCGCTGCGCGATAGCCGTACCCCGGTGAGCATCATCACCAAGGGACCGCTGGTCCTGCGCGACATTGACCTGCTGCGGGAGATCAGCGATGTCGCCGGCCTCGAGGTCAACATGACGGTCCCGACGATGGATGCGGCCGTGTCGCGGACGCTCGAGCCGCATACGCCGCCCCCTGCCGCTCGCATGGCGGCGGTGCGCCGGCTGAATGAGGCGGGTATCCGGACCGGGGTGTTTATGGCGCCGATCCTGCCGGGCATTGCTGACGATCAGGCATCGATCCGGGCGGTGATGGAGGCGGCCGTGGCTGCCGGGGCGCCGTACTGCATGCCGGTCACGCTGCGGCTTCAGCCCGGGGTGCGGGAGTGGTTCCTGCCGTATATCTCCCGGCACTTTCCGGAGCTGACGCGCGATTACGCCCGGCTGTATCAGCGGGTTGAGGCGGCGGGGCCCTACAAGCAGAAGACGCTGGGGATGGCGGTGTCAATTCTGGCTGAGCTGGGGCTTGACCGCATGCCCGGACAGATGCAGCCGGGCGGGGTGAAGGCGCCTGAGGTGGCAGAGGCGCCGCAGCAGATGCGGTTGAGCATCTGAAGCTGCCCGTGCACGCCCTGACCGGGCGCCAGCGACCGCCCTGACCCGGCGACCGGGGACGGCTATGACGTCACGGGCCGATGGAAAAGCCCGCCGGCTGTAGCACGACGCCCTGCCCCGTCGGGCAGGGGGCCTGATCGCAAGGGTAGACCAGTTGAAACGTCTGGAAAAACATGTCAATAAGGCCCCGAGTGCAAGAAACGTCAGCGTTTTTCCACCTCCGATGGGAGAGGATGGAAAAACGCTGACGTTTCACGGTTCTTCGTTCGTTATTGTCAACTAGCGCCTACGAATCCAGCAGGCTGCCCTCTCATCGAATGCGTTCGATGCCCCTGGGCGGCGGTGCGGCTATGCCCAGCGGCGCTGCGAGGGTGAGGGGCCATGGGTCGACGGGCGTATTGCCGATGGTGGCCGTCCAGTGGAGGTGCGGCCCGGTGGAGAAGCCGGTGCTGCCCACCTTGCCCAGTTCCTGTCCGGGCGCCACCATCTGGCCGGGGGTGACACTCATCGCCGACAGGTGGTAGAACGCGGTGAAGAGGTTGTCGCCATGGTCGAGGATTACCGTGTTGCCCGTCAGGATCAGAGGCTCCGCCAGGATCACCTTGCCGCGGGCGGGGGCGTAGGCCGGGGTGCCGGTATCAGCGGCGAAATCCATGCCGCTGTGCCGGCCCGTCTCCGTGCCGTTGATGTAGCGGATCTCCCCGAAGTAGGTGGTGATCTCGATCTTGCCGCGGATGGGCACCTGGAAGGGACCCTGCCACAGCGGCCGGGCATTGCTGGTGGCGCGCAGCTTGAAGACCCGCGCCCACTCGGCATCGGAGCGCGGGTCGAAGTAGGTCTGTTCCAGGCTTGGTGTGACGATCAGCCGGTCCTCGGTGAACTTTTTGTAGATCACCGCAACGCTGCCTTTCCACTCGCCGCCGTCCCAGGTGACGGTGACGGGATAGGTCCCGACTTTGGCCGCGGCAGGGAAGCCCAGGAAGGCTACAGGGAGTCCATCCTGGCGGAAGGCTGTGGGCTGCTCGTCCAGGCCTTCGACCCGGACCTTCACGTCGCCCGGGACGGGTTTGTCCAGGCGGAGGACGGCGAGGTCGCCCTGCTGAACTCGCGCCGGCTCAATGGTTGCACTGGGTGGCGACGGGGTTGGGGCTGGGGTCGGGGCTGGGGCTGGGGCGGGACTGGGCGCCGGGGCAGGACTGGGCGCCACGCCGGGCGTCGGCGCCGGGGCAGGACTGGGCGCCGGCGCCGGGGCGGCGCACCCAGCGCTCAGTGCGGCGATCACCAGCAGATAGGCAGCGAGGCGGGCCACGGGCATCACTCCCACGCGACTTGCTCTAAGAAGGCGAGCAGCACCTCGGCAAAGGCTCGAGGCTGCTCGATCGGTGCGAGGTGGCCGGCGCCGGGGATCACGGCCCGCCTCGCGCCGGGAATGCCGGACATCAGCAGGTCGGCGATCTGCTGGAAGTCAGGCAGGTCATGCTCGCCCACGACCACCAGCGTCGGGGCTGTGACCTCACCCAACCGCTCGGCATCGGGGCGCTGCGGCCCCGGGGCCGGGCCCCCCGCCGTCACTCGCCCGCTCTCCAGCCAAAGCCCCCCCGGGAAGTCATGGACGATCGCCCGGACCTCCCCGGCCGCCGGCGTGGCCATCACCGATGCAAAGAGCGCATCGGCCAGCCAGGCCTCGAGGGCGGGCGCCAGCCCTTCGGCCCGGGCCATCTTCACGTATGGTCGCGGCCCCGGCCACGTCGGAAAGCGAAACCCCGCCAGCGCCGAGTCCACCGGGACCAGCGCTGCGCACAGCTGCGGGTAGTCCAGGGCAAAGCCGACCGCCGTCCCGCCGCCCATCGAGAGGCCACAGACCGCAGCCCTGGCAATGCCGACAGCGTGCAGCAGTCCTGCAAGATCATCCGCCGGGCTTTGGCCCGCGGGCGTGGCGCCGCTCCGCCCATGCTCCGCCAGGTCAGGCGTGATCACCCGGTACCGGTCTGCCAGCAGGGGCACCACCTGGCGCCACATGCGCCGGTCCAGCGTGTGACCATGCAGCAGCACCAGGGGTTGCCCGTCGCCAAACTCCTCGTAGTAAACGTGACCTGCGTGCGGCACGTGCGCTCGCTCCTTCCCGGTTAAAGCTCCCGCCCCTCCAGCCTGGAAATCGCTTCCCGCCATTCTTTCGGCACCGGTTTTGCTCGATTAGCGGTATAATCGTAGTGGACGACGACTGCGCGGGCGGTGCCCACAAGGCGGCCTGATCCTTTTTCCTCAATTTGCGACTCCAGGATGAAGCTTGAATTTCGGATCTCCGCAACCCGGACGCCCACCTGGAGCGTCTCACGAACGAACGCGGGCGATCGGTACGTGATGGTCAGTTCGGCGAGAATCAGGCTCTTGAAATCGATGTCGCAGCCCGGCAGGGCGCTCAAGTACTCACCGCGGGCCGTCTCCAGGTAGGTGGCGTAGACCGCGTTGTTCACGTGACCCAGCGCATCAAGATCACGCCAGACCACACGCTGCTGCATCGTCAATGGGTATCCATCCATGGATACGCCCCCTTCGTTATTTGAAGGAAAGCTTCAATTGTGCTGCCGCGGTATCCTGCCGATTGTATGCGCACATTACGTCGGAAACGTTGGTTCAGAGGAGGACTTGCTGTGACCTGGCCCCTTCTCGTGGTCGGAATTCTACTCGCGCTATACGGTCTCTGGGGCGGTCCTGCCCCCCGCCGCAGGGAACGGGAGAGCAGCAGGGCCAAGGGTCCGATCCCCAAGGGCGACGCCTGGGATATTCTTACCCAGCCGGTCGTCACTGACGAAGAGCTGATCAAGCTGCCGGAGCGCCGGCCCTGGTTCGTTCCCGGCAGGGCTGGCCGCTTCCAGCGCGGCCTCATGCTCGGCCTGGGCCTGGGTCTGCTGATCGCCGCTGCCATTCACACGTGGGCGCCACGGAGCGTCGCCACCCAGCCGCCGACTGCGGCCGACAGCGCGACGAAACCGCCGCCCGGGACGACCAACCTGCCCACCGCAACAAAACCGCCGGCAACGCCGGGGGGCACGACCCCCACTACGCCCAAGCCGCCCACGCCCACGGTCGTCAGCTTCGTGGTGCAGTCTGGCGACATGGTGCCGACCATCGCCGCGAATCTGAAAGCCAAGGGTCTGATCGCTGACGACAATGCGTTTGTCAGCCGGGCGACCGAGCGGGGCGCCGACGTGCAGCTCAAGGCGGGCACGTTCAACATTCCCACAGGCGGCACCCTTGACCAGGTGATTGACGCATTGACCAAGTAGCCCCACAAAATCGGACCGCCCAACCCTGGGCGGTCCTTTTTTCTATGTTCATCGAAGTGAGAGGGTGCA
>JAQBPS010000089.1 GCA_028287415.1 Bacillota bacterium
GACAACCGTGTCACGCTGATCATCAGCAGACCCGGCATGTGGCTTCAGGGCCTGACCACCCGCGAGCCCGACGACAGTCAACTTGAGGTTGCCATTGCTGCGCTCGAAACCGCCCGCGGCTTCGGTCTGCCGGGTTAGCTTCGCGCTTCAAGGGGCCGGGGTATCCCGTGCCCTTTTCCTATGCCCAAAATACGCTGTTGCATTGAACTGGTGAGGTGACAAAACCATGGACGAAAAGATGCATGAGAAGTTGGAAGGCGTCGTGGCCCGCTATGAGGACATGGGCTACAAGCTTGGCGACCCCGCCGTGATCGCTGAGGCCAGGGAGTTTCAGAAGGTGGCGCGGGAGCACAGCAAGCTAGGCCCGCTCGTGGAGAAGTTCCGCGAGTACCAGAAGGTCTCGGCGGAGATGGTAGATGTCCGGGCGATGCTCGACGGACAGCTGGACGCGGCTGAGCGGGAACTCTTCCAGGAGGAGTACAAGGCGCTCAAGGAGCGGGAAGCAGAGCTGACCGAAGGCATGCGGCTGCTGCTGCTGCCGAAGGATCCGAATGACGAGAAGAACATTCTGATTGAGATTCGTGCCGGCGCTGGCGGCGACGAGGCCTCGCTGTTCGCAAGCGAGCTGTACCGCATGTACACCCGCTACGCCGAGCGCAACCGCTGGAAGACCGAAGTGATCGACATCAGCGAGAATGAGGCCGGCGGCATCAAGGAAGTGATCTTCCAGATCAATGCCGAGGGTGCGTTCAGCCGGCTGAAGTATGAGGGCGGCGTCCACCGGGTCCAGCGCGTACCGGCGACCGAATCGCAGGGCCGGATTCATACCTCCACGGTTACCGTCGCGGTCATGCCGGAGGCTGAAGAGGTTGATGTGGACATCAAGCCGGACGAGCTCAGGATTGATACGCTGCGGGCCGGCGGCGCCGGCGGGCAGCACGTTAACAAGACCGAGTCCGCAGTGCGGCTGACTCACCTGCCCACGGGCCTTGTGGTCTACTGCGCGGATGAGCGGTCGCAGATTCAGAACCGTGAGAAGGCAATGCGGGTGCTCCGCTCCCGGATTCTGGACCTGTACCAGGGCCAGGCCAAGAGTGCCGAGGAAGCGCAGCGCCGTTCTCAGGTCGGCACCGGCGATCGGTCCGAGAAGATTCGCACCTATAATTTCCCGCAGGACCGCATGAGCGATCACCGCATCGGACTGACCGTGCATAACCTGCCGGCGCTGATGGACGGCGATCTCCAGGACGTCATCAGTGCGCTGGCGCAGCACGATCAGGCTGCGAAGCTGCAGGGTGCGGAGGAGTAAGCAGTGGCAACGTTGCGGGAGGTCCTGGCCGACGCCGGTGCCCGGCTGACCCGTGCCGGAGTGGCCGACGCAGAGCGGGAAGCTGCATGGCTGCTGGCACACGTCATGGGGTGCTCGGCGGGCAGCCTGCGGCTGCGGGGCGCTGAGGGTATCGGCGCGGAACAGCAGCAGGCCTTTGGCGATCTTGTGGGGCGCCGGGCGGCCCGGGAGCCCATCCAGTACATTCTCGGTACGGAAGAGTTCATGGGCATGACGTTCACCGTCACGCCGGCCGTGCTGATTCCCCGACTGGACACGGAGGTGCTGGTACGGGAGGTGGCAGCGCTCCTGTCCGGGCCGGTCCGCCTGGCGGATATCGGCACGGGGAGCGGGGCGATTGCCGTGGGGCTGGCAACCCTGCTGCCCCGTGCAACGGTGACCGCCATCGATATCAGTGCGGAGGCGCTGGCGGTTGCGCGCACGAATGCCGCAGCCAATGGGGTGGCTGACCGCATTCTGTTCCGGCAGGGCGACCTGCTCGCCCCGCTGGCGGGGGAGCGTTTCGATGCAATCATCTCTAACCCGCCGTACATCGCTGAGGACGACTGGGCGGCCCTGCTGCCCGAAGTGCAGCAGTGGGAGCCGAAGGGCGCCCTGACCCCGGGCGATGACGCATTGCGCTTTTACCGCCGGCTGGCGGCGGAAAGTCCGTCCCTGCTGAAGCCGGGCGGCATGCTGGCAGTCGAGGTGGGCATCGGCCAGGCAGCGGCGGTCGCGGCGCTGTTCGCACTGGCGGGCTTCCGGGTGACCGTGCACCGCGATACTGGCGCTGTTGACCGGGCCGTAATCGGCCGGTTGTGCGACTAAGGGCAAAACGGACACAGAAAACCCGCAGGGGGGGACCTGCGGGTTTTCTGCTCCTATGGAGGAAGTTTTGGGGGGTATAGGAGCCGCCAGGGGGATGGCGGCGGGCCTAACCATAGAAAAGCCTGCTCCGGCTGGGAGCAGGCGTGCGTTCAGCATACCTGCCCTGTCCAGCAACCCGGCTGCCGTAGCGCCTTGCGCCGTAGGCCCGTGGCTTTGCGTCCCCACCTTTTGGCGGGTTTGCCTTTATTGGAAGGGGCTGTTCTTGTCTCTTATTCTACCTCGCCAGGGAATTCGTTCCATAGGTCTTTGGTCCTATTTTAGTAGCTGATACATATCGGTGAAGATTTCGGAGAACCTGTTGTGTGGCATGGATGTGCGCGGCAGCATACCTACAGGTGGGCAGGAAATCCACGGGCTCATCCAGAAACTCACACGGAACCGATGGGTCGGAGCAGGGAGGGATGGGCCATGGAGAACCTGGTTGGAGGAACAATGGTGTTCGTCATGGACGCAGTGAATCCGGACCCGGAGGCGCTCGCCCGGGCTGCCGAAGCGCTCCGGAAGGGCGAGCTCGTGGCATTTCCCACCGAGACGGTCTACGGCCTGGGGGCCAACGCAACTGACGCCGCCGCCGTCATGAAAATCTTCACGGCCAAGGGGCGCCCGGCGGACAACCCGCTCATCGTGCATGTAGCTGACCGCGAGGCGCTGGCCAGCGTTGTGTCCGCTGTGCCGCCTGAGGCGGTGAAACTGATGAACCGCTTCTGGCCCGGTCCCCTCACACTGGTGCTGCCCAAGGCTGCGGCGGTGCCCGACTCGGTGTCGGGTGGGCTCGCCACAGTCGGGGTGCGCATGCCGGACCACCCCGTGGCCCTGGCGCTGATCCGAGCGGCAGGCGTGCCCCTGGCTGCGCCGAGCGCCAACAAGTCCGGGCGCCCGAGTCCCACGGCGGCCGACCATGTGCTGGAAGACCTGGCGGGTCGGGTCGCCATCGTGATTGATGCCGGCGAGACCGGTGTCGGCCTGGAGTCAACCGTGCTGGATGTCACGGTCTCGCCCCCCGTACTGCTGCGCCCCGGCGGCATCACCGTGGAACAGATCACGGCGGAGATCGGCCCGATTGTGGTGGATCGGGCGCTTGACGGCGTCAAAGCCGGGGAGGCACCGCACTCTCCGGGTATGAAATACACGCATTATGCCCCAAACTCTCCCATGATCCTGGTTGACGGACCGGTGTTGCAAATGCAGGCGAAAATCCGTGACCTGCTGTACGAATATCAGCAAGAGGGCAGACGGGTGGGCATCATGTGCAGCAATGAGAGCCGGGGCGTATACCAGGCGCCC
>JAQBPS010000096.1 GCA_028287415.1 Bacillota bacterium
ATCATGAGGTGGTCCCCCAGTTCCAGAAACCGCGGGACGTAACGGGCTTGTGCGCCTCAAGTAGCGTGGTGAGCATTACGCGCAGGGACTGTTCGTCCAGGTGCCTGATCAGCTTCCCGCCCTGCGCGAGGGAAATGGTGCCGGTCTCCTCAGAAACGATCACCGTGACGGCGTCGGACTGCTCGGTAATGCCCACGCCCGCCCGGTGCCGGGTACCCAGGTCATGCGCCAGGACCGACGCCTCCGCCAGCGGCAGCCAGCAGGCAGCGGCGGCCACATGGTTGCCGCGGATCACCACCGCCCCGTCATGCAGCGGGGTATTCGGAATGAAGATATTGGTGAGGAGCTCCCAGCTGACGAGCCCGTCCACCTTGATCCCGGAGTCGGTGTACTCGGCCAGACCGGTCTCCCGCTCAATCACCATCAGGGCACCCGTCTTATTGCGGCCGAGAATCTCCGTCGCACGGACGATCTGATCGATCAGTCGGCGCCACTCTTCCTCTTTCAGGTCATCTGTCACGCGGTTGGTCACGAGCAATCGGCCCCGCCCCAGGTGTTCCAGGGCGCGACGCAACTCGGGCTGAAAGATGATCGGCACCGCCACAGATGCCGCAATGAACAGGTTATCCAGGATAAATTGGATAGTATAAAGTTCAAACCAACGTGCAGCCAGATTGGCCAGGAACAGGATGAACAGCCCGTTGATCAGAGGTACCGCCCTCGTCCCCCGGATCAGGGAGAGGAGCTTATAGAGGAGGTAGGCGACCAGGCTGATGTCCAGGAACATGCGGACCCAATCAACAACATGGAGGAGACCATAGGTTTCCTCTAACTGGGTAAGAACGGCCGGTCACCTCCTTCGGAACTGCTGAGCCGTGCGGGGCGAAGCTTCTCCGTTTCATATGATACCATGTAGGGCCGGTTCCAACCACGGGATTGCGCCAGCAGACGCACGGGGTACCCGCTAAAAAACGGCGCCCCCGTGCGGGGAGCGCCGCCCATGTCAGGGCTCGGAGGGCGAGGATTCCTCGCTGGCGGAGGTGTAGTACGCCAGGCTCTGGAGTTCAATGGTCAGGTCAATGTTCTGCACGAACACGCCGGGGCCGAGGCGGAGCTTGGCCGGTGCGAAGTTGAGGATCGCCTCCACGCCGCCCTGCTGAAGCAACTCGGCCGTTGTCTGCGCCTCCGCAGCGGGCACCGTCAGAATGCCGATCTTGATGTTCTGCTCCTGGACCACCTGGACCAGGTCGCTGCTGGGCCTGACCACCACGCCCATGATCTCCCGCCCGACTTTTGCCGGGTCCGCATCCACAATGGCGACGATGCGGACGTCCTTGTGCCGGGAGATGCTGTAGCGGGCCAGTGCATGACCGAGGTGACCGGCCCCTACCAGCACGGCATTGACGCCGTGGTGCAGCCCGAGAATCCGGGAGATGCGCCTGCTTAGCAGCGCTGCGTCGTAGCCGACGCCACGGGTGCCGAACGCTCCGAAATACGCGAGGTCCTTACGAATCTGCTCGGGCGAGAACCCGGTCTTTTCAGCCAGTTCAGCAGAAGAGATGATCTGGATGTCGGCGGCAGCCGTCTCTTCAAGAACGCGCAGATAAATCGGAAGCCTCTTGATCGCTGCTTCGGGAATTTTAGGCTTGCGCATGACGTACCTCCCGGGCCGTCGGGGTCAAGGCGGCCATCGTTATATAAGTTCCTAGAACTGGCGGTTAATCACAAACTCTGCGAGCGCCTGAAGTCCGGCGCCGGTAGCCAGCTCATGGACATGCGTCAGCTGGGCGACGGCCTGCGCCAGATGCGTGTCCGCCTTCGCACGCGCATAGGCGAAGGAGCCGGCCGCCTCGAGGATCTCCTTCACACGGATGATGTCAGTGTCTGAGACCGCATGGGTCGCAATGATCTCCCGGAGTTCCGGGGCGTGATCGGAGTGCTTCAGCGCATGAATCACCGGCAAGGTAAGGATCCCGGTCTTCAGGTCGCCGCACACGGGCTTACCCACTTTGGCAGCGCTGCCGTGGTAATCAAGCAGGTCGTCGGCGATCTGGAAACTGAGGCCGACGCCCATGCCATAGTTGTACAGTGCCTGGACCTGGGACTCCTCCGCCCCCGCAACAATGGCACCCAGCCGGCAGCATTCGGCGATCAGGTAACCCGTTTTCTGGGCGATCCGCTCGTAATACTGCTCCTCGGTCTGATCAGCGTCAAAGTAGGAGGCGATCTGGGCAATCTCGCCACGGCTCATCTCAAAGACCACGTCGGCCATCATTTGAAGCACACGGGGCTTGCCGGTTTCGGCGAGAATCGAGAATGCTTTGGCGAACAGGTAGTCGCCAGTGAGCACGGAGACCTGGTTTGACCACTTGGCGTTCACCGTGGGCAGGCCACGGCGGACCATGGCCTTGTCGACGACGTCGTCGTGAACCAGGGTGGCCATGTGAATCAGCTCCGCCGCCACAGCGACGGGAACGACGCGGTCAAAGCTTGCGCCGGGGAACTTGCTGGTCAGTAGCACAAGCGCCGGACGAATGCGTTTGCCGCCAGCCCGCAGCAAGTGGGTGGAGACTTCGGCGAGCATTTCGTCCGGGGTTGCCAGAGCCGCTTCGATCGCACCCTCCACCTGCCGCAGGTCATCGGCAATAGCGGCAAAGATGTCCAGGGTTTTGACTTGAGCGGCAAGCGGTTGCGAGGTCACCTGATCACCTGCTTTACGGAGGTAAACGCCCGGCTGTACCGGGCGGGAGAAAGCACTATGACGCCATTCTAACTACGCCATACTTATTGTACCATGAACGCGCGGGTTGGCAAGCAAGGAAGCCGCCGCCATGACGCCGAACCCTTTGGAGAGTTTTGGTACCAGGCGTAACAGGGAGGAAACAACCATGGTGGACCGTCTCGCATCGGCAGCGCGGGCATGGGCGCAGGATCTCACAGAATGGCGGCGCTACCTGCACCAGCACCCCGAACTTAGCTTTGCGGAATTTGCGACGACAGAGTGGATTGCCGCCAAGCTGGCGGAGTGGCAGATCCCGTTCACCCGCCCGACACCCACGGGGCTCGTCGGCGTTGTCGAGGGCAACCGTCCGGGCCGCACGATCGCCGTCCGGGCCGACATTGATGCCCTGCCGATCCGGGAGGAGAACAGCTTTGCCTTCGCCAGCAGCCAGGAGGGCGTCATGCACGCCTGCGGCCACGATGGGCACACCGCCATTTTGCTGGGGCTGAGCCGGTTCCTCAGCCAGCACCGCGACTTTCCGGGCCGGATCAAGCTGTTGTTCCAGCCTGCGGAGGAGAAGCCGCCAGGCGGCGCCCAGGCCTTCGTGAAGGCCGGAGTGCTTGATGACGTGGATGCCTGCATCGGTCTGCATCTGATCTCGGACATTCCCACCGGGAAGGCCGGCATCTGCGCCGGACCGATGATGGCCAACTCCGACGGCTTCCTCGCCCGGATCCAGGGCCGCGGTGGCCACGGGGCCTCGCCGCACGAGACGGTTGACGCCGTCA
>JAQBPS010000118.1 GCA_028287415.1 Bacillota bacterium
GCAACTTCGAGTGGGCTGTGCCGGACGAGGAGGTGCACACCTTCGTCAACAACCTCGAGCGGCCGGTCGGCACGTACCTCTACGGGCGCCGGATGTACGAGGTGATGGTCGGCTGGGAGACCGCGCACACCTTCGCCGACCAACGGCCCGTCATGCAGGACTTCGCGGCGATATGGCAGTCGGCCGACAAGATCGTGTACTCCAAGACGCTGGAGACGGTATCCAGCGCCAGAACGCGGATCGAGCGAGACTTCGACCCTGAAGCGGTCCGGCAGCTGAAAGTGCGAGCGGGACGTGACATCACCGTGGGCGGTCCCGACCTCGCTGCCCAGGCGATCAAGGCCGGGTTGGTCGACGAGTGCCACCTGTTCGTCACGCCCATCGTGGTGGGAGGCGGCAACCAGTCCCTCCCCGCCAATGTCCGCCTGAAGCTCGAACTGCTGGCCGAACGCCGTTTCGGCAACGGCGTGGTTCACCTCCACTACCGCACCAGGACGTGAGGCGACGGCGGCTGCCCGGTTCGCCGTCGGGTCATACTGCCGTCCGGCCCAGCGCCAGGCCCCGCCCGGTGCTACAATCACGCTAACGACCGCACCCGGGGGGGGTGACCGCGGCGTGCTTGATGACCGTGACGTGCTTGGTGACCGTGACGTGCTTGGCGACCACGACGTACTTCCTGACTATGACATGCTTGCTGACTACGACCTGATGCGCGAGCACCTAAATGGCCAGCAGCTTCTCCGGGCACACGCCCGCCAGCCCGAAGGCGGCTTCCGCATCACCCTGACCTTTCCCGCAGCCCCCGCCAGCGGCGGGCTCGAGCCATTCAAAGCGCACATCGTCCGCCTGGTGCTGAACCAAGGGGGCCATGAGGATGAACGTGGCTGCGATCTATCGGGTCTCGACCGAGAAGCAGGTGAAGCGGGATGGTGACCACACCATCCCGCTTCAGCGCGCCGCCGTGCGGACCTTCATCGCGCAAAACCCCGCCTGGACGCTGGTCACGGAGTACACCGAAGAAGGCGTCTCCGGCTTCAAGGTGAGCGCCAACGACCGCGATGTCCTCCAGCAGGCCTTTCGGGACGCCAAAACCGGCCTCTGGCAGGTCCTGATCGTCTTCAAGGCCGACCGCCTCTCCCGCAACGCCCTCGAGTACCCGATCGTCATCGACCGCTTCCGCCGCATCGGCTGCGACATCTGGTCCGTCACGGACGCAGCGGGCGGGAAGCTGCTCGCCCTGGACACGCAGATGGACAAGTTCGTCCGCTTCCTCGAGGGCTGGCAGGCGGAGACCGAGAGCAAGAACACGAGCATCCGGGTCTCCGAGGCGATGCTCCAGCTCGCCAGGCAGGGCCGCTGGAGCGGCGGACCACCGCCTTATGGCTTCCGGCTCAATCCGCAGCGCCGGCCTAAATCGGATACACCCGCCCTGCTGATCGATGCCGGACAGGCCGAAATCATCAACATGATGGTCGACCTCTATCTGGCGGAGCGGCTCGGCTGCCTGCAGATCGCGCGTGAGCTCACCCGGCGGGCGGTGCCCAATCCGTCGGGCCGCCCCTGGGACGACCAGAAGGTCCGCCGGGTGCTGCAGAACCCGATCATCGCCGGGCTGCCGGCCTATGGCCGCCACCGGCAATCCGGCGGGCGGCACTACACCAGGAAGAATCCCTATGACCTGGACCAGTTCGTCCTGCCCCGAGATGACGCCGGAAGCCTCCGCCCGGTTCCGGCCTACCAGATCGTGCCCCTGGACCGCTGGCTCCAGCTACTGCGTGCGATGCAGAGCGCACGGGCGCAGCCCGCACAGCCCACTGCGCGGCATACATTGACGAGAGGGGCGCGCTCCGCCGGTGCGCTGCTGACCGGCCTGCTGTTTTGCGGGCACTGCGGCGCCCGGCTGTCCGCCGGCGGTGCCGGCCAAACCCGTCGCCGGTACTACATCTGCCAGACGCACAGCCACCGGGGGCGCCCGTTCTGTGACGGCCAGCGCACGTATGGCGCCAGGCGGCTGGAGGGCGTCATCACCAGCCAGGTGGCACGCTTGCTGCTATTTCTGGATGATGACGACCTCGGCAGCCGCCTCACATACAGCGAAGCACAGGTCAGCCATGGGCGGCGGTTGCAGGAGGGCTTGCAAAGAGCAGAGCGGGTGCTCGCCGGCTGGCTCACGCTCATGGATACCTTCCTCGCCAGTCCAGCGGACAGCCCCTATTCCGAGGAGCTGCTCGCCGCGAAAATCCGGGAAGCCAGGGCGCGCAAGGCGCAGGCTGAGGCGCTGTACGCACAGATGCCACCCCGCCGGGCCCTGCCGCCCCTGGCAGAATCGGCCCGTTGGTGGCACTGCTTTGCCGGGGCGCCGACCAGCGCGCAGAAGCTGTTGCTCCGCGATCTCATCGAGCGGATCAACATCCGGCGCGATGCCGTCGAGATCGTTTTCCGTATCGAACTGGTCGCCTTCCTGCCCCCTGCGCCGGCGCTGTCACTAACGGATGACGGGTGACATAAAG
>JAQBPS010000162.1 GCA_028287415.1 Bacillota bacterium
TCCAGGGCGATCGGGCCCGCACCATTGTCAGCTGTTACCGGTCTCCGACCACATCCACATCACTAGCCTTCACGAAGGCATAGCGGTGGTTGAACTGAATCCGGTAGTACTCGTCCGTTCCGTTCACCTGGACGTTGTAAGCATGGGGATCCACCGAGAAGATATTCGCATAGTAGTAGTCGCTGCGGACCTTCTCTGCCGCCGCATATGCCTGCCCTTCCGGGATCGTGTACCCGAGCGACGTGATGCTGCGCACTGGAATGCCGGCCGGGTATGCCTGCGCCTCCGGCCAGGCCGCCCCATAGACTGTAATCGCGCCCCGGCCCGCCTTTGGCTTGACCACCAGCGCTCTGCCAGGCTGAGCCTCGTCACTGTACGGATTGTACAGCCACGCCTTCTGGCCACCATACCAGATGGCAGTCCAGTCGCCCTCATAACCGGCAAGTGCATAGGTCTGGCCGGTGCGGGCCTTGTCCCCCCAGTTGGACGCCGCCCGCGGGTCGACGCCTGCCATGGCACTGTCACCGATCAGGGGAGCGTCGAAGCTGGGGGCACTGTACAGGTAGACAAAGTTAGACGGCTGGGGCGTCAGGCCGGTCATCACAGGCTGGTTGGCCACAAAATTCGGGTGGATGGTCACAACCGAACCGCGCCCCTGGCCCTGATCCTGACCCTGACCCTGGGCCTGACCCTGGGCCTGACCCTGATCCTGGCCCTGACCCTGGCCTTGACCCTGATCCTGGCCCTGAGCCTGGCTCTGACCCTGGCTCTGACCCTGGCCCTGGTGATCGGGGCCCCCCATCAGCTGCATGTAGTGGTCCCAGTCCCAGTAGGGGCCCGGATCCCAGTGCATGCGCCGCTCGCTGTACGCCGTCAGGCCCGGAACCTCATCGTGCCCGATGATGTGGGCCCGGTCGAGCGGGATCGCATACTTGTCGGCGAGGTACTTGACCAGCCGGGCTGAGGCCCGGTACATCTGCTCGGTGTACCAGGTGCCATTCGTGGCGTAGCCCTCATGCTCAATGCCGATTGAGTGCATGTTGACCCACCAGTTACCAGCCTGCCAGGCAACATCCTTGGTCTTCACCAGCTGTGTAATCTCGCCATCGGACGAGCGGATGATGTAATGCGCCGACGTGTATGCGACCGAAGAGGTATGCCACCAGTCGATTACCGGCTGATACGGTGCCTCTGTATCGTGGATCACAATGTAACGGATCTGCGGACCAAACACCGGCCGGTCAGCTGTGTCGTAGTTGCCGTAGTCGGTCGGATCGTTCGGGGCGTTCTGCTGGTAAGCGGCCGGGATGAACCGGCAGGGCAGGCCCGGCGGGCACTCGGCGCCCGAGCGCTGCGGATTGCGCAGGGCCAGGGGCTGAGCGGTGGTGCGATCCGGTGCCACGCTCCGGGCGGCCAGCCGCACCTGATCGCCCTCGGCGGTCTGCCGCTCGGCGCCCGCGCCCAGCGTCTGGTAGACCTCGTCGGCGAAGCTGAGGGCGACATCGGCCTCCTGGGATCCGCTGTACTTGGCGACAGCGCCGTACCAGCCCGCCTCATCCGCCGGTAGCTGTCCGTTCGTCTCGCGGGCGTACTGCGCCAGCAGCGCTGCCGCACCGCGGATGTTGTGCGCGGCGTCCCGCTTCAGCACCGCCGGATCGAGACCCAGCAGCTTTGCAGCAGCGTCCAGGGTGTGCCGGCCGGGGTCATCCTGAGTGGCAGCGCTGGTTGCCGACCCGGCGGACGAAGTGCCCGGCGTTGTCCCGCCCTCGGCCTGATCCCCCTTGCCGGCCTGGCCTTGGCTGTACTGGGTCGCTCCGCTCACCTGGGTGAGATGCATCACCCCATAGCCGCCGGCGACGCTGGGCTCGCCCTGGTGCTGGTCCCAGCGCGAGAGGTTATAAGCGACCGCAAGCAGGATGCGCTCAGGCACTCCGAACTCCTGGGATGCCGCGCTGAATGCTGCCTGCAACTGGCCGGGCGCGTCCGGGGCCGGTGCTGCATTCGTCGTGCCTGCCGGTGCCGCGAGCGCGGCCGGGACCCCGCCGAACGGCGCAAGGGCTGCAGCCAGCAGGCAAGTCGTCGTAAGCGGGACGAGCAAACGCCGCCATCCGGGTCGAGTAGCGCGTGGCAATCGGAAACCCTCCTCTTCTGAAACGTACATACAAGGGGAAGGTTTCTATAGATTTTGCTAACAATCCTCTACCAATTTGTATACATTGACGATTTGCGCCTGATTGTAAAATTCCGTGTCCTGCTGGCATATCTTGCTGAGGCAGCGGCCTGGCACGGCTCCCTGCATCTTCGCAGCGCCCCTGTGAGAGGTTTCAGCAAGCCCGTACCGAATTTAGTTTGCTTGGGGCAATCAATCCGGGGGGCGATTGGCCGCCTGGGCGGCACGCCTGCCTTATATCGTGTTCATTTTGTGGATGGCTCACAAGCAGCGACTTGGGCTCATCCCCACCCTGGCCAAAAAGCGATCGCAGAGGAGCATGCCGCATGGAAAAGCCGTACGGATCCTGGAAGTCCCCCCTTACCGCGGAGCTGGTAACCGCTGCGTCGCTCAAGTTCGAACAGATCGCCCTGGACGGAAACGACATCTACTGGACGGAATCCCGCCCGGCGGAGGGCGGCCGCAGTGTGATCGTGCGGCGGACGCCGGACGGACGCCGCACCGATCTGACCCCGGCACCCTTCAATGTGCGCACCCGCGTCCACGAATACGGGGGCGGGGCCTATACGGCCGTCGACGGCACCCTCTTCTTTACGAACTTTGCCGACCAGCATCTCTATCGCCAGGAGCCCGGCGGGGAGCCGATTGCGGTGCATACCGAACCTGGCATACGCCACGCGGACTTCAGTGCGGACCGGGAGCGGCACCGGCTGATCTGCGTCCGGGAGGACCACAACGCGGCCGGCCAGCCGGTCAACACGCTGGTCGCCCTCGCCACGGATGGCAGCGCTGTGCAAGCACTGGTGTCGGGGAATGACTTCTACGCATCCCCGCGGGTCAGCCCGGACGGCAAACGACTTGCGTGGCTCACCTGGAACCACCCGAACATGCCGTGGGACGGCACAGAACTCTGGGTCGGCGAGATTGGGGCAGACGGCGCCCTCGGCCGCACGGAGCTGGTGGCGGGTAGCGAGCACGAGTCGATCTTTCAGCCGGAGTGGTCGCCCGCCGGTATGCTCCATTTCATCTCGGACCGCACGGGCTGGTGGAACCTGTACCGCTGGGCGGACGGCGACGTGGTACCGTTGGTGCGCACGGAGGCCGAGTTCGGCAAGCCACAATGGCAGTTCAATATGGCCACGTACGGGTTTGCTGATGGCGACCGGATCATCTGCAAGTACACGAAAGATGGCGCCGACCAGCTTGCGAGCCTGGACGTCCCGTCGGGCACGCTCACACCCATCCCGCTGCCGTACACACACTTCGATCAGGTCCGGGCAGCCAGGGAGTTTGCCGCCGTCATCGCAGGCGGTGCAGGTGAATTCTCCGCCATGGTCCGGATCGATCTGGCGACCGGCAAGCCGGAGGTCCTGCGCCGCAGCGTGGAGCAGACCATCGACCGCGGCCTCGTCTCCGTCGCCCGCACCGTTCAGTTCCCCACCGAGGGCGGACTGACGGCGTACGGCTACTTCTACCAGCCCGCGAATCGGGCGTTCACGGCCCCCGCCGGTGAACGCCCCCCGCTGATCGTGCTGAGCCATGGCGGTCCCACCGGCGCGACATCTGCCGTCCTCCACCTCGGGATTCAGTTCTGGACAAGCCGGGGCTTTGCCGTGCTGGACGTGGACTACGGCGGCAGCACAGGGTATGGCCGTGCCTACCGGGAACGGCTGAACGGCAACTGGGGCATCGTCGACGTCGCCGACTGCGCCGCCGGGGCCCGCTACCTCGCGGCGCAGGGGCTGGTCGATGGCAGCAGAATGGCGATCAAGGGTGGCAGCGCCGGCGGCTATACCACCCTGGCAGCGCTCGCGTTCACCGACGTCTTCCAGGCCGGCGTCAGCTACTATGGTGTGAGTGACCTGAAGGCGCTGGCCGAGGAGACCCACAAATTCGAGTCCCGGTACCTTGACGGCCTGGTCGGTCCGTACCCAGCCGCGGCGGAGCTTTACCATAGCCGCTCACCGATCCACCACACGGAAAAGCTGGCCTGCCCGGTGCTCTTCCTACAAGGGCTTGACGACAAGGTGGTCCTGCCCAACCAGGCGGAGCTCATGGTCTCTGCCCTTGAGCAGAAAGGCATCCCTGTGGCCTACGTCGCTTTTGAGGGCGAGGGGCACGGCTTCCGTAAGGCTGCGAACCAGCAGCGTGCGCTGGAGGCGGAGCTGTCCTTCTATAGCCGGATCTTCGCGTTCGATCCGGCTGATCCGGTGCCGCCGTTGGCGATCACGAACTTGTAAGCGCTCCAGCAGGGTGCGATCAAAGAGCGGCGCCGGTGCGCCGCGGTAAGCGTCCAGCGCAAGCGGGGCGAGGGGGCGATACACCGCGGGCAGGGCGCTCTCCGCCCAGAGGCCTGCCTCCAGCTTGGAGCAGATCACCGCCTCACGCAGGTACCAGAGGACCCGGCAGAGGTTCAGCACCCCGTAGACCGGGTCTGCGAGGATGCCATCACGGGCAGCCGCAAAATCGTCCAGAATCGCCACCAGGTAGTCGCTGCGGGGCACTGAAGGAAACATGGCAGCCACCGGCGGACCGTACAGGGCAATCCCCCGCTCTCGCAAGATCGTCAGGTGGGCCGCCAGATCCGGGTCCTGCTTGCTGCCATCTTTCAGGGTGCGCCACTCGCCCGCCAGAAAGGGCTCACGCCTCCCCTCGCTATAGTGGAAGTCGAACGGCAGCGGATGCCGCCACGCCGCAAGTTCCGCCGCCCGCACACAATGGAACTCCAAATCCTGGGGGCACCGGGACGCCGTGAGCAGCAGGTTCACCAGTTGCTCCTTGACCACGCCATCGAGCCCGTGCCGGGTAATCGCCAGCAGGTCGATATCCTTCGGCGCAGGGTTCGGTGTGCCCATCGCCAGGGAGCCATGCAGGTACAGGCCAAGCAAGTTCGGTCCGAGTTGCCTCCGAAGGTTCGCCAGGAAGCCCTCGACCTGGTT
>JAQBPS010000166.1 GCA_028287415.1 Bacillota bacterium
CCACCCAGCGGAACAGCCTATGCCCTATCGACGGGGTCAAAGGGCCAAAGGGGTCGGCGCAGGTTCTGATACGGCCAGAGGCGTACGTCACGTGCGGACAGGCCTGGTCCATCGGCGGTGACAATCGCCCTCGCCAGTGGTTCGAAGGCCGCCCTGAAGTGATTGGCCGACTTCAACAAGACCAGCTTATACCGTGTCACGTCGATCCCGTGGAGCCGGAAGACCTCGTCATCCTGAGTCTGCGTACGCACGGAGGCGACGAGCACATCGATCCCATCGATCACCAGGCGGGCGGTCTTCCCGAGGTCCACCTGCGTGCCGCGGCCCATGGGACTCGTCTGGACAAACTGACCGTCAGTCAGGCACTTGACGTAGGCGGTTACCGCCAGCGGCACACCGTGGCGATCGTCCGTTTTGGCGCCCAGCCGGCACTGTATGGTGGCGCCGACCCCCGCCTCGTGAGCGAGCCGGGCTACCTCCGGGTCAAACACGAAGCCGAAGGTGCCGGGCTGGAGCCCCTCCGCCGCCGACCGCTCACGGATCGCCTGACTCATGGCCAGCATCGGCCCCAGGAGGCCGGTACTGTCGCCGGCCCCACCGCCGCCGGGATTGTCGGACATGTCGTTCACCACGATAGGGCCGCCCGTCATGGCCAGCGCTTCGTTCAGGGCGGCGTCCGGCACCTTCAGGTCCGGCCTGAGCTGCTCCCGGACCGAGAGCAGGCGCTCCCGGACCGTCCGGGCGGTCCGGCGGGCCAGCGCAGGCTCATCATCTGTAACCACCAGCACGGGTTCGTCACATGGACGGTGTCTGTCAGTCTGAACTTGCCGAGCCGGGCCTGATGAAATAGTTCGATCATGACCAGGACCTTGATGGTGCTGGCTGAGGGAACCTGTTGGTCGGCGTCAACAGCCGCCGTCTTTCCGGTTTCGAGGCAGCGGACCCAGCCTGTGAGTTGGCCGCCCAACTCTGCAGCTTGCCGGGCCCAATCGTTCAGAATCTGCTGCATTGCGCCGTATCTCTTGCCGGGAACAGGAAACGGCAGCAACCATCATGGTTGCTGCCGTTTCCTGTTCCCGTTATGTAACCAGACAAATATGGCCGTAACTGTTCCCTTTGTCTGTGACAGCTGATAGAGTCTGTGCGCAAGGCATGCTACGATATCTGCACAGACTGAATTGCATGAGCCGATCGGAATTTGTATATTTATAGGGAGGCGCCGCAATGGATATCAGCTTCGCCTACTGGGTGCCCAACGTGAGCGGTGGCCTCGTCACTTCAACGATCCCAATGCGGACGGACTGGTCCTTCGAGTACAACAAGCGGTTAGCGATAACCGCCGAGGCGGCCGGGTTCGATTACGCACTGGCGCAGGCTCGCTTCTTTGCCAGTTACGGCGCGGACAAACAACTCGAGGCAGTCACGATTGCCACTGCACTAGCCGCGGTCACCTCCAAGCTAAACCTGATCGCCGCGGTCCACCCGGGTTTATGGCACCCAGCAGTCATCGCCAACGTGATCGCATCGGCCAATTACATCTCCGCTGGTCGGGTCAGCCTTAACGTGGTCAGTGGCTGGTTCAAGGATGAGTATACCGGGTTCGGCGCCGAATGGTTGGAGCACGACGAGCGCTATGTTCGTTCTGAAGAATTCATCCGGGTGCTGAAGGGCATGTGGACGGAGGACCGGTTCACCTTCAAGGGCAAGTACTATAACGTCACGGACGTCCCATGCGAACCAAAGCCGGTGGGCCAGGGCCGTCCGGCGATTTTCCAGGGCGGCATGTCGCACGCGGCCCGCGAGATGGCGGCCCGGGTCTCCGATGTGATGTTCGTCAATGGCGGGTCGGTCGAGGACATCGCGGGCATCATTCAAGATGTCAAAGCACGGGCCGCCAAGTATGGGCGTGCCGATCAGATCAAGTTCGCCATGAATGCATTCGTCATCGTGCGGGACACGGAGGCGGAAGCCCAGCAAGTGTTGCGGGAGATCGTCGCCCAGGCACATACGGAAGCGGTCCAGGGCTTCGGCGCAGCAGTCAAGGAGGCCGGTCAATCCACCAAAGAAGGTGAGGGCATGTGGGCTCACTCCTCGTTTGAGGACCTCATCCAGTATAATGACGGCTTCAAGCCCCGCCTTGTCGGCGCACCCACACAGGTGGCCCGGCGGATCCAAGAGTACGAGGCGGTTGGCGTTGATATTCTCCTGTGCGGCTTCCTTCACTTCATCGAAGAGGTTGAGCAGTTCGGGTGGCGCGTCCGGCCGCTTGTCCGGGAACTCCCCAGCCTCCGGCATCAGGAACTCGCAGCTCATTAAGGAGTGGTCGCATGGGACTCAGCGTGCTCGCGATTAACGGCAGTCTCACGCCTCCGCCATCGCGGACACGGTCGCTGATCGATGTGACACTGGCGGGGGCAACGGCGCATGATCCCGCCGTGAAGACGGCGGTGCTTGAGCTGCGTGAGTTTGACCTGGAGTTTTGCGACGGCCGCAGGCCCGATCAGTACAATGCGGATACACGAAAGGCGCTTGCGATGATTGCTGAAGCCGACGCCTACCTCGTCGCAACACCAGTCTACCGGGCGTCCTATACCGGTGCGCTGAAAAACTTGTTCGACCTGGTGCCCAACGATCCCGACCGGAACGACCCGCTGCGCGGCAAGGTGGTGGGACTCCTTGCCAGCGGCGGCTCCGATCACCATTATCTGCTCCTGGAGCATCAGCTGCGTCCGCTGTTCGGCTTCTTCGGTGCGCACAGCGCCAGCAGGGCGGTTTACGCTGCCCCCGCGGACTTTGACGGCGCCAAGCAGCCGGAAGGCAAAATTGTCGCCGAACTGCACGCCCTGGGCAAAGAGGTGGTTCAGCTAACCCAATTGATTCGCCAGGCAGGGGGAATGCAGCCCGAACATCTGCGGATTCGGCGCACCTAGCTGGGACGGCCAAGTGAAAGGGCAGCA
>JAQBPS010000182.1 GCA_028287415.1 Bacillota bacterium
GATTACCGGGCGATCCTGTTTATATGATTCGACCATAAATATATAAAAACATGTTCACCCAGTCATCTGTGTTTGTAGCCCAAATCCGTGGAATCCGTGCAATCCGTGGCCATATAAAACGCCCGCGCGCTACAACGGTAAGGCCAGGGTGAAATGCACACGCTTTGTGCGCTGAGCAGTAGCTCATGAATAAATCATTTTATAGCCACGGATTTCACGGCTTACACGGATTCGGATATAAATATATAAAAACATGTTCACCCGGTCATCTGTGTTTGGATTCCAAATCCGTGCAACCCGTGCAATCCGTGGCCATATAAAACGCCCGCGCGCTAACCGCCCCCAGCCGGGGCCGCGTAACCAGCGATCTCACAATCTGAACTTTTA
Source organism: Bacillota bacterium (assembly GCA_028287415.1). GTDB lineage: Bacteria > Bacillota > Sulfobacillia > Symbiobacteriales > Symbiobacteriaceae > RYN-353. The sequence continues at coordinate 388 of JAQBPS010000182.1, forward strand.
GTAACTTTGCAAAAATCAAAAGGTATTGGCTATAGGTTGTTGAAATCTCATCTTGTTATCGTGATTAATATCCACAAGGTGGGATTACTGTGACCGATGAGAACAATTTCCAGCCCCCGGCCCCTCCCGCCGCTCCCCCCGTTGCCCCGCAGGACCAGACCGCTGCCACCGCCCCGCCGACACATCCTCAGTTCGCGGCACCCCCGCCCACGCCCCCGACTCAGCAGCAAGGAGGCGCTCAGCAGAATGGGCAGCAGGGCGCTGCTCAACAGCCATGGCAGCAACAGCAGCAGCAGGCAGCCGGCCTGCAGAGTTGGCAGCAGACCCATGAGCGGCTGCAGCAACAGGCTGGCGGCGGGGCGCCCACCTGGGAGCAACTGAAGGCCGCAGGCAACTATCAGATTCCTCCCGAGTACCCGGCGGACAAGTTCAAGCCCGAGAGCTTCAGCGTGCCGGCATGGCTCCTGAGCTTCATCTGGTACATGGTCAAGGGAATGTGGCAGAAGGGCCTCGTGATCCTGGGCGCCATGCTGGTGGCGTCGCGCGTACCTTTCCTCAGCCTGCCGCTCACCATCGGCGTGGCGATCTACGCCGGCATCTACGGCCACCGCGACTACATGCGGTACTATAACAACAACAAGCAACAGTTCTGGTTCTAGCCGGCAAGTAGGCCAAACAAAAGAACCGCCAGCATCTGCGAACAGATGCTGGCGGCTTTCATTTTCCGGTCGGGCAGCTACTTCTTCAGGAGCGGCTCCAGCACCGGCATCACGTTCTTCACCACGAAAACGTAACCCTCAGCAGTCGGGTGGATGCCGTCCGGATTGTTCAGTTCCGGCTTGCCCGCCGCACCATCCAGGAAGAACGGAATCAGCGGCACATGGTACTGCTTCGCCAGGTCGACAAACGTTTGCTGGAAGGACTGCGTATACTCCGGGCCGTAGTTCGGCGGGATCTGCATGCCCGCAAGCACCAGCTTGATCTGCGCCTTCTGCAACTGCACGATCATATCTTCCAGATTTTTCCGCATCAGGGGGACCGAAGAGCCCCGCAGCCCGTCGTTGGCCCCCAGCTCGAGAATCACCACGTCCGGCTTCTGCTTCACGACATTCTGAACCCGGGCCAGGCCACCGTCGGTGGTATCCCCGGAGATACCGGCATTAACGACCCGGTACTTATACCCCCGCTTATCCAGTTCCGCCTGGAGCTGGCTCGGATAGTTCCGCTCCGGTACGACCCCCTGCCCGAACGTCAGGCTGTCGCCAAACGCTATGATCACCGGCCAACCCGTGCGGTCCACCGTCACTGGCGGCTTGGCGGGTGCGGGTGCGCTCGTCCCGCCGGGAGCTGGGCCCGGTGCTGCCGCCGGCTGCGTTTGCTTTCCATTTCCGCAGCCGCCCATAGCCAGAACGACGATCATTACGACTAAAAGAGGATCAGCATACGGAATCTGCGCATCGGCTACTCCCTCACTTTCTTGATATAACCGCGACATTGTATCACAGCGGTGCCTGTACGCTAAATCTGGAGGAATGACTACGCTATGTTGAAACTATCCGCTGTGTTTAAGACGCTGCGAAGCGGCGACCGGGTGTTGGAGGTTCTCAAACCGCTTGATCTGGATGTGCCCGATGGACAGGTACTGGCGATCGTGGGCCCTTCCGGCAGCGGCAAGTCGACCTTGCTCGGGCTGATCGCCGGCCTGGACAGCCCGTCCGGCGGCTCGATCGCAATCGACGGCGAGGAGATTACCGGCCTCAGCGAGGACGCCCTCGCACTGCTGCGTGGCCGCAAGGTCGGCATCGTGTTCCAGTCGTTCAACCTGATTCCGAACCTGACCGCTGAGGAGAACGTGAGCCTGCCGCTCGAGCTGCGCGGCGACTTCGGGGGCGATACCGCCGGCCGTGCCCGCGAACTGCTCGCCGCAGTCGGGCTGGACGAACGGCGGCACCACTACCCCGTCCAGCTCTCCGGCGGCGAACAGCAGCGGGTCGCCCTCGCCCGGGCCTTCGCTGCCCACCCCGCCCTCCTGCTGGCGGACGAGCCCACCGGCAACCTGGACACCGCCACGGGCGAGACGATCGTCGCGCTGATGCTGAGGCTGAACCGGGAGCTCGGCACCACGCTCGTCATGGTGACGCATGACCCGGACCTGGCGGCCCGTGCCGACCGGACCGTGACCCTGCGCGACGGGCGCATCGTGCAGGATGACCTGCGCGCCACGTCAGGCCGCGCCCCGCAGGGAGGCGCCGCACGATGAACTTCCCCATCCGCATGGGCCTCCGGGAACTCCGCCGGGGGCGGCGCAAGTTCATCTTCTTCCTCCTCTGCATCGCCATCGGCGTGGCAGGGCTGGCGGGCATCAAGGGCTTCAACGCAAACCTTCAGACGGCCCTGCTCAAGGAAGCCCGCACGCTCATGGCCGCCGACATGCAGGTCAGCCTGGGCCAGCCCGCCACCGGTGACGAGGCGAAGCTCCTCGACAGCCTGCGAGGCCGCGGCATCCAGGTGATACACAATACAGAGACGACCTCGATGGCGCTAAACCCCGCCACCAAGGATACGCAGTTGGTCGAGGTCAAGGCCGTGGAGCCCGGCTACCCGTTCTACGGGACGCTGGAGGTGAACCCGGCCGCCGCCCTGACGGACGACAGCGCCCTGGTCGGCGCCGAACTGCTCGATCGCATCGGGCTGAAGGTCGGCGACACCATGAAGCTGGGGTCCGCCGCCTTCAAGGTGGCCGGTGTGATCACAAAGGAGCCCGACCGGGTGACGGCGGGCTTCGGCCTCGGGCCGCGGGTCATGATCACCCAGAAGGGCCTCGACCAGGCCAAGCTGATCCAGCTTGGCAGCCGGGCCAACCACATCTACCTGCTGAAGCTGGCAAACGATCAGCAGGTGGAGCCGGTGCGTGCAGAACTCCAGACCGCCTTCGCCAAGGACCGGGCCCGCATCGCTGACTTCCGCGAAGCACAGCCGCAGGTCAAGCGCTTCCTTGACCGGTTGACCAGCTTCCTCTCGCTCGTCTCGATGGTGGCGATGCTCGTGGGCGGCCTCGGCGTGGCGAACGCCACCCGGGTCTTCATCCAGCAGAAGCTTGACGCCATCGCCGTGATGAAATCCCTTGGCGCCACCAACCGCCAGGTTGTCGGCATCTACCTGACGCAGATGCTCGTGCTCAGCCTCGCAGGCAGCGTGCTCGGCGTGCTGCTGGGGTACGGCATTCAACTGCTGATGCCGGCGGTCGTCGGCAACTTCATGGACCTGAATCTTGCGATCACCCTGGCGCCGGACGTGGCCGCACAGGGGATTCTGGTGGGCTTGTTCACCTCGCTCCTCTTCACGCTCCTCCCCCTGAGCGCCATCGCCGATGTGAAGCCGGCGCTCGTCTTCCGGCGTGAGATGGCCGAAGGCCAGCCCCGGCCGTCGTGGCGGGTCCGGGCGCGGTCAGCCGCCCTGCTGGCGGTGATTGGGGTGGGCCTGACGCTGATCTCGACCTGGGTGGCCGGCTCCGTCACATGGGGCCTCTACTTCACGGGCGGGCTCGCGGTGGCGGTCCTGCTCCTGGGCGGCGCTGCGGCCCTGGCCGTGGGCATCACAAGGCGGATCAAGCCGCCCCGCTCCTGGCTGGCTGTGCGCCAGGGCCTCGCAAACCTCCACCGCCCCGGCAGTCAGGCTGGCGCCATTGTGCTTGCACTGGGCGTCGGCGTCACGATGGTCCTGGCGGTCTTCCTGCTACAGCGCGGGCTGATGCGCGAGGTGCAGCTGGCCTCACCGGCAGGAGCGCCGAATATGTTCTTCATGGGCCTTCAGAATGGCGAGGCGCCCGCGTTTACGAAGACCCTGCGGGGCCTGCCCGGCGTGGAGAGCACCCCCGAACCCACCCCGATGGTGCGGGGCCGCCTGGTCACGATTGACGGCAAGACCAGCAGTGAACTCAACCTCTCACAGGATGAGGAGCGCATGTTTAACGCCCAGTTCCAGGTGACCTACAGCGACCCGCTGCCGGTGGGCCAGGAGCTGGTGACGGGCCGCTGGTGGACACCGCAGGACACGGCGGGCAAGGCGCTGGTCTCGGTGGAGCAGGATGCAGCCAAGCGGCTCCACCTGAGCGTCGGCTCGGTGATCGAGATGAACATGGAGGGCGGCAGCCCGGTGAAGGCCGAGGTCTTCAACCTCCGCCGCACCGCTGACTTCCGGGCGGGCGGGGCCTTCAACTTCGTCTTTGCGCCGAACGCCCTGCAGGGCGTACCGGTCAGCTACCTGGCCCAGGCCCGGGTGCAGCCCGCCGCTGCCGGCCCGGTGCAGAAGGCGCTGGTGGCCAAGTACCCCTCACTGACCGTCATCAACCTGAACGATGTGCTTCAGACCGTCGGCACGGTGATGGACCGGATTGGCCTGGTGATCCGCTTCGTGGCAGGCTTCTCCGTTGCCGCCGGGCTGATCATCCTCGCCTCCTCGATCGCTGCGACCAAGTTCCGCCGGACCCGGGAGGCGGTGCTCTATAAGACCCTGGGCGCCAGCCGCAAGCGTGTGCTCCAGATCTTTGCGATGGAGTACACCGCCCTCGGGTTCGTGGCGGGGATCATGGGCGCCGGGCTGGCAACAGCCGCCGCCTGGGGCACCCTGACCTACGTGATGCAGGTCAAGTATCACTTCGAGATCCTGCCGCTGCTGGCAGGGGTGGCCATTACCGTCGTGCTGACGGTGGTGGTGGGCGTGGTCAGTACGCTCGACGTGCTGGCCGCCAAGCCGCTCCAGGTGC
>JAQBPS010000225.1 GCA_028287415.1 Bacillota bacterium
TGGTTCGGGGCCCCCTGGATTGCCGCCGCCATTTCCAAAGAGGCGGTGGATACGATCCCGGGGTTCAAGGCGACCGCCCCGGCGCTGTTCATCACATCGCTCATGGCGGCGTACCGGGGTCTGTTCCAGGGCTTTCAGGAGATGAGCCCCAATGCATACTCTCAGATCATCGAGCAGATTGTGCGGGTCGGGGCCGGCATAGTTCTCACCTATCTCTTTGTGCAGCGCAGCGTTGCGCTGGGCGCCGCCGGTTTTAACTTCGGCGACGTGCTCGGGGCGGTGGCGGGCCTGCTCTACCTGCTGGCCCTCGCTCAGCGTGCTGAGGGACGGCTATGGCGGCCCGTCGCTGAGGAGGCCGCCACCCTGGAGCCGCCAGCCCGGCGAGTGCCGCAGGAGAGCGCCTGGACGGTCATGAAGCGGATCTTTGCCGTCGCCGGCCCAATCGCCTTTGCCGGTGCGGTCGTACCGATGATGATGATGGCCGACACCTTCTTTGTCTTCCGCTCGCTGCCCGACCCGCAAGCCCAGTATGGCCTGCTGACGAATGCGTTCATGATCGCCTACCTGCCCGCGGTCTTCACCACGGCAATTTATACGAGCATCCTGCCGGCGATCACCAACTCCATGGCCCGGGGTGAAACCGAGGAGGCCAGGCGCAAGGCGGGCCAGGCCTACCGCATGACCATGTTAATGGCGATTCCCGCACAGACGGGCCTCTTTGTCCTGGCGGGGGGCCTCTACGCCCTGCTGTTCGGCGACAAGTCGGGTGCACCGGTGATGGCGGCGATCTCCTGGGCGGTGGTGCCGATCATGCTCCAGCAGACCACCTCGGGCGTGCTGCAGGGGTCAGGACGGATCATTCTGCCGGTCCGCAACTTCCTGCTCGGCGCCCTGGTCAAGGTGGTGCTGAGCGCAATGTGGACGCCCCGGCTGGGGATCAACGGCGCCGCCTATGCCACGGCGGCCGGCTTCTTGGTGGCAGCCATACTGAACATCGTCTATGTCGAGCGGATCCTCGGCCGGACGCTCAAGACACGGGGGATGGTTGTCAAACCGCTTGTGGCCGCCCTGGCGATGGCCGGGGTGATCTGGCTGCTGCGGGCACCCTTGCTGAGATTTGGCCATACCAGCCTCGTGACATTTGCTCTGATCGGCATCGGTGCCGTCACCTACGGACTGGTGCTCGTGCTGGTGGGTGGGATCAGGCGACAGGAGATCGAGTTCATCCCGAAGCTCGGGCGGCCGCTGGCAGCGCTGCTAGAACGCACCAGGCTGCTTCGGTAGACGTGAAGCCCCCCCTTGCCGTATCATTATGAGAGGCAAGGGGGGCCTTTTTATTTTGGAGCCAAAAATGAAGCCTGAAAACTTTATGCGGGGCGCCATGATGATCACCGTTGGCGCCCTGATCGCGCGAATACTCGGAGCGGTATACCGCCCGGTGGCCCAGCACTTTCTTGGGGACCAGGGACTCGGGCTCGTGACGGGGCCCGCCCAGGCCTACCAGGTGATGCTGGCAATTTCGGCCACGGGGCTTAATGTGGCAATCTCACGGCTCGTCTCGGAGCGCCTCGCCCTGGAGGACTACCTGGGCGCCCGCCGCATCTTCCGTGTCGCCTCCCGCCTGCTCATGGCGAGCGGCATTGTCGGCAGCCTGTTCTTCCTGTTCGGGGCGCGTTGGATGGCCCGGGTGATGGCGGTGCCGGAGGCCTGGGTTGGCTTCATGGTGCTGTCGCCAGCGATTTTCCTTGTGACGCTCGAATGCATTTTCCGGGGGCTCTACCAGGGCATGCAGCGAATGGCGCCAAGCGCCATCTCGCAGGTGGTGGAGCAGGTCGGCCGGGTCCTGCTGGGCCTCGTGTTTGTGGCCGTGCTCTCCCGTCTGGCGCTCAACTACGGTGCTGCGGCCTTCAACGGGGGCAACACCATCGGCGTGCTGCTGGGCGCTCTGTACGGCGGCTGGATCTACCTGCGGGACCGCCCGACCGCTGGCTGGACGACCACGGCTCCGGGCGTCAGAAGCTTTGAAGGTGAGTCAACCGGCAGGCTGGTGGGCAAAATCCTGTCAATCGCCCTGCCCCTGTCACTGATCGGCTCCGTGCTGCCGATTACCGGGCTCGTCGATGCCTCCGTGGTTACCAACCAGCTGATCAAGCTGGGCCAGTCCAGCGGGGCTGCACAGGAAGCACTCGCCTACCTGGTGAATGCCGGGCAGCTGCGGGACCTTCCGACCATTCTCACCACCGCCCTTTACGTGAGCCTGGTGCCGGCGGTGACGGAGTCCTACGCCACAGGGCGTCTGGACCAGGCCCGGTACCGGGCCACCACCGCCTTCCGGCTCACCTACCTGTTCGGCATCCCGGCAACAGTCGGGCTGCTGGTGGGCGCCCGGGATGCCTATAGCGTGCTGTTCACCGGGCCGGGCTTTGCGGTGATGGCGCCGCTCGCCTGGTCCACCATCTTCCTGATGACCCAGCAGACCTCCTCAGGCGTCCTGCAGGGCATGGGTTTCGTATGGACATCGGTACAGAACCTGCTGGC
>JAQBPS010000285.1 GCA_028287415.1 Bacillota bacterium
CTTGGGCATGGGGCGCTTGAACTGGTCGATAATCGTGGCCGATAGTGCCACGTCGACGGTCCCGTCCGCCAGCGGCGTGCGCTGCACTTCCTGGACCGAGATGACAGCTGGCGCCGGCGTGGGCGCCGTGACCGCAGTCGCCGCCGTGGCGCTGCCCGCTGCGACCGTGACAGTGTAGTCCGTGCCGGCCGCCATCTGTGCGATGGTGGCATGCCCGATGCCCCCGGCGCCGGAGTTCGCCTCGGCATCGATCTTGGCGGCCGGATCGACCGTCCACGCCAGAGCCGCCCCCACCACCGTCTGTTCGAACTGGTCCCTGACGGTCGCTTCAAAGGGCAGCTGGAAGCTGCCGTCCTGATCGGCGGCCCACTCCTTCTGGGCAATGCTGATGCTGGCAACGGCCGCTGCGGGCAGAATGACCTGGGCGTTCGCCGTCGCGCCGATCGCCGCGGCCGTAAAGTCGTAGGTGCCGCCCGGCGCCATGCCGGAGACCTGCACACTCGCCTTGCCGGACGCATCCGTCAGGGTCTGCGGCTGGGCGAGCACGGCACCCTGGCCGGCGCTCCAGTCGACGGGCAGGTTGGCCGGGCCGGGCTGCCCATGGGCATCGACCAGGGCTGCGGTCAGGTCAAGCTGGTAGGTCCCGTCCTGCTGGGGGACCGGGGCGGCTGTCGTCAGCACGATCGCATAGGTCGGCCCCTCTCCCTTCCCACCGCAGCAGTCAGCCACGGATCGGGTCAGGCAGAGCAACAGCGCAGTCAGATCGCCCGTGCTCAGCAGAATCCGCCGCCCCGTGACGTTGTCGATGGTGTCCAGCACGGGCGCCCCGTCCTTCATGGTGACGGTGGCCAGGTGCAGGTCGGCTTGCTGCTGCGGGCCGCATGCCTGGCCGGCCCAGGGCTCCGCATCCAGGCTGCGGGCGCAGAGCAGCTTGTAGAGGTCGGGCGCCGAAGCGTCCGCCACGTTCCCGCCGCCGGGCTGCCCGGCGGCAGGCCCCACCGCCTGCTGCACCAGGCCGCAGATGTCCGACACGCCGCCCCCCGTCTCCGCCGGGCTATCGGTGGTTACCCGCACCCGGAACCCTTCCGACATGCGGTTGGCCGCACATTCGTCATCCAGGTTGCATTGCCGGGCGTAGACCGGCACCGGCTCCGTCTCGCACTCGGCGTACGCCAGCCGCACGTAAACCTCCGTGGCGTCCTGCGGAATCTTGGCCTCGGCCAGGAGCGCCGTCAGGTCCAGATCGACGGCCTGTGGCACGACGATCTCCCGTCCGCACGCATCCACGGCAAAGCCGGGCGCCAGCACCAGCCGGCAGGGACTGCCGCCCGCGTCACCCTGAACCTTCAGTCCGGCCACGACCCCGTAGTCATGCAGGAACCGGTTGTGGAACGACTGCTTGTCCCGGTGGTACTCCTGTTCCGCCCGGAAATCACGAACCGTCATCAGCTTGCCGAAGAAGTAGTGGTTGCGCGCATAGGTGCGCAGCCCGCTGCCCGTCATGAGATCTCCCCCTCCCTGCTCTGGCGCCTAGCGCTGATCCTGCAGATATTGCCCCAGCAGCGAGAGGCTGGGCAGCTCTCGGCGTGCGTACGGACTGTTGTCGATGTGCTCGGCCGCAAAGCCCGTCTGGCCGTCGTCAACCCGGATGCGGGCCAGCGTAATCGATTGCTGAGCCCCCGCCCCCACCAGGGCGTGGTTGGCGGACCTGCCGCCGCCGCTGTCAATGCCCGGGTTGATGATCGAGACCGACTGGGCCTGCCGGTTGGGCACCCAGAGCCGGCCCGCCCCGTCGAAGCCGGCCCACCCGGGCTGCTTGCCCGTGGGCAGCGTCGCCACGATCTTGCCTGACGTCAGGCTGACCACGGTCACATCCTCGCTCTCAGCGTTGACCGCGTAGAGCAAGTCCCGGGTCGGATGGACCAGCAGCTGCGCCGGCCACCGCCCGGCCGGCAAGTAAGCCGCCAGCTTGCCGGTGGCTGTCTCAATAACGCCCACCGCATGGCTGAACGGAAAGGCGACAAACAGGCATGCCCCGTCCCGGCTGAGCGCCAGGGCGTGGGGCTGTGGCAGCCCCTGGGCCAGAATCGCCCCCTGCCCGGTGTTCACGTCGAACCGCTGCAACGTATCGGCGACTGACAGGTAGAGCGTGTGGTCCGTGCTCAAGGCAATTCCGGTGGGCGCCGCCTGCCGGCTGACGGGCAGGAGCGTCCTGCCATTGGCTTTCTCGTCGTGCCAATAGACGCAGCGCTGCCCGGCGAGGTCGGCCACCGCGAAGGCCCGCCCCGTAGGTGCCGTCGCCAGCAGCCCGGCTTCCGGTGCATAGGAGAGACTCAGCAGCTGCATCATCGTGCCGGCATCCCACACGAGCAGGAAACCATCAGTCGTGAGGCCGCACAGCCGCGTGCCGTCGCCGGTGGCTCGCAGCTCAGCAAGCGGCGTCTTCAGGTGGATGGTCTGGAGGGTGGAACCGCTGGCGGTGTCGGCCAGGGCGAGCGTCGGGCCGGGGCTCGGCCCGAACCCTTGCGCACCCCCCTGGGCGATGGCCATCCGTCCGCCCGCCGACGTGATGGCGACGGGATGGTACGCGTTGGCCAGCAGGTGCAGCTCCCGACCTGGCAGCACCCCGGTGAAACCCGTCAGATCAAGATTGGCGAAGACGGCAGCCAGGCTGAGGAAGCTGGAGGGCTGAACGGCGATCACTTCCACCTGCACGCCTTCGAGCATGCGGACGGGGAAGGGCTTGCCATCCTGAAGGGCCCAGGGCCCGCAAGGCGCCTCGGTCCGCTGGACGCTGTCGGCGGCACGGATGGCCAGGTCGAAGTAGCGCGTGCCCGACCCCTTGAGCAGAGGGCTCAGGTCGATCAGCGACGGCTCCCGCAGATGCAGGTCCCGCCCCAGACCGTCGAGGGCATAGCCGGGGTCGAGCCAGACCTTGGACCCGCTCGGGCTGGTGGGCCGCACTTCAAGGCCGGCGGCCACGCCCGGGCCGCCCAGGAAGCGCAGGACCGCCTGCAACTTCTCCCGGGTGTAGCCGGCAAGGGCGTTCAGGTCGGACGGTGCCAGCACCTGGCCCGAACCGAAGGCGGGCCGTTCGAGGCCAGGGTAGACCGCCGGCGCAATGATGCTGGCGCTCCTGGTAAAGCGGTTCACGGGCTCACCTCCCTCATGGTGATCAACGCAGGCGGTGGGTCAGTTCCACGAACGGCTCCTGCAAGCTGGGTCCCCCCGCCGCCAGGAGGCCGCCCAGGGGGCGCTCCAGCCGGGCCGGCGGGTAGCTGTCTGCCAGTACCGTGTCAACGCCGATCAGGGACTGCAGGCCGACCCGCATGGCCGGCGCCACTTCGCAGAGCCGGTGGACGGTCTGGGCCGGCTTCTCCGCCTGGATCACCCGGTTCAGCACCTTGGCTTCATCGGCCGGCTGGCCGGGGTACTGGTAGCTGTAGACGGTGAACTGGTGGGCGCCGGTCGTCAGGAACGGACTGCACCCGCCGATGATATCGCCGTTGCCAACCGTGTCGGCGCCGACGGTCACCTGGCCTTCCGGCCCGCCCGGGAGCACGGTGTTCTGCCCCAGCCGGCTCTTGTTCAGCCGGGCGTAGCCCCGGCGGGTGAACCCCTCCACCAGCGTGGGCCGTCGCCGGGTGTAGAGGTGGAGAAAGTCCAGCAGCCCGTCCGGGGTGCCCCGCCGCTGATAGAGTGCAATAGCCCGCAGCAGGAGGTCCCGCTGCAGCGATTCCGGCCAGCGGCTGTCCAGGGTGAAGTCCAGCCAGGACGCCAGCCACGGCAGGAACTCCCGGTCGGTGCCGAGGGGGGCCAGCAGGCGGGGCAGGTCGTCCAGGACGGCCTCCCACCGGCCCAGAAAGTGTTCGGTCAGCAGCATCAGCCGGTCCAGGAAGTCGGCGCCGGCCGGATCGGACCGGTAGACCGACGGCAGGTGCTGTGCGTAGGTCGAGCGGGGCCGGTAGGCCCGCACCCGGCTGACCGCCGGGCTGGCGGCGCCGTCGCCCCGGAAACTGAGCCGCACCCAGAGGTAGCGGCCGGGCGGGCTGAAGACCGCCAGATCCATGTCGCCCTGATCGGGCCCCGCCAGCAGCACGGCGGGCGACCAGTCATCTTCGAAGAGCTCGCCGGGCAGCTTTTCCACGGGCGCCGTCTGCGTCTGCACCCGCAGGCCGGTGCCCTCGGGCAGGACCCCCTGGATCACCAGCTTGTGCCACTGGCAGTCGTACTGCTTGCTGTCCACGGCCGGCGAGATGTAGCTGCCCGCCGTGCCGAAGCCCCCATCTGGCAGGAGCGGCACGGCCGGGCCGGTGCCGGTGGCCAGCAGCAGCCTGCCGCTGAACGGATCGACCAGCAGGTCGGTGACCGGCCCCCGGTAGTCCCGGGCCGCCCCCACGTGGCGGCCTGCGGGCGTGAACTGCTCCAGCCGCCCCCGGCTCCCGTCCCCCGCCCACAGCCAGCCATGGCCGGCAGCGACGGTGGTGGGCCGGAAGTCCGACCGCTCCAGACTGTACCGGCCAGCCTCGGTGCCGTCGGGGTGCAGCGCCAGCACGCAGCCGAGGCCGGGGTCGGCCACCAGAATGCGGCCGGTCTCATCCACGGCCAGCCCCTGCGGGTCGACCAGCAGCCCTTCGCCCGGGCGGCTCATGACCCGGCCGTCCCGGGTGTCAAGTGCGACGATCCCGTGCGCCTTGCCATCCACGCAGTAGAGCGTCGCCCCGTCCGGCGCTCCGGCGAGGGCCCGGGGCTCCGATACCTGCCAACTGGCGATCAGCTGGTAGTGGTTCAGGGCGTAGACCTGGATCCGGTCATTGCCCGTATCCGCTACATAGAGGGCGTCCCGGGGGCCGGCGCAGAGGCCGCGGGGCCCTTTGAACGCCCCCGTCCCCCCGATGCACGGCACCGCCGCCTGGCGGTCCCGGTGCCGGACCCAGATGCGGAACGTGTTCGGCTCGATCCAGAAGAGCCGGCCGTCGAAGGCCAGGCTCAGCGCCAGGGCGGCGGGCTCATCCGGGTCCGGCGCCGGCGGGTGCCCGGCCGCCGCCAGCGGCTGAAGGCCAAGGCGCCCGGCGCCGTCCACCCAGAGGCCGGTGTTCTCCCCGTCCGCCCAGGCCGCCTCCCCGAGGAACAGGAAGGTCGGTTCCAGCGTGATCTCCATGGCGCAACCTCCACTTGTCGGCGCTATCGCATAAGGCATCGCCGCTATGACGGCGCTGTACTGGCCTACAGCGTGACCGAGACGCTGTGCTTACCGGCGTAGACCAGCTCCCCGTCCCCCAGGGTGATATCCTCGCAGGCGCTCCGGGTCACGCCATCCACAGCCAGCGTCAGGCTCGTCACCCGTCCCACCCCGCTCACCCGCTGGAGCAGGGCGAAGACATCTGAGTAGTAGACCGGGCCGCCCCAGGGCCACCCGGCACCGTCCAGCCCGCCCGTCAGGGCGTGGAGGAAGCGGTTCAGCTCATCGAGGCAGGCCTGCTGCGCGGCGCCGGGGTCACTCCCTGCGGCCACCCGCACGTCGGCGCTGACGGCAACCTGCCGGTACTGGGGGGGAGCGACGTACAGCTCCGTGGTAATCGTGCGGATGCGGTCCAGGTGGCGCCGGACCTCGTCCAGCGTCGCCCGGGACGGGTACGGCATGGCGGTCTGGCCGGTGGGCACAACCACCACGGTCACGGCGCCGGGATAGGTGACGCCGGGGAAGTCGGGGTGGGTCAGGGGCAGCACCCGGGCCCGCGCCACCCGGCCGCCGGGCGCCGCCAGGGCGTGCGCCTCGTAGTCGGTGGCACAGACGGCCCGCTGGAGCGTCTTCAGCTCCTTCGGCGCCCGGGCCATCGCCCCGGTCAGCGGCTCCTCGTCGGCCCCGCCGGTGGCGGCGAACGGGTTGTCCACCTGCTCCACCCGGGGCATGGCGCTCGAGAGTGCGGTCAGCGTGTGGGCCGCCACGTTCCCGGCCTTGCCGGCGCTCCGCCGGTAAGTGGGGGCGCTCACTTTGGCGTTGTTCTCGGGAATCTGGCCGTGGGTGCCGTCGCCGAAAGTGATCTGGCCGGAGGCGGCGTCCAGCACGTAGTGGCGGTCCCGCGGCCCCGCACCCAGCAGGTCGGGCACTTCGGTCCAGTCGACCGTCTGGTCGCTCTCCGCCACCTGCAGCCGCAGGCTGGCCGGCAGCACGGGGGCGTAGCTGAGCGACATGGTCTGCCCCGGCTCGCTGTCCGAGCGGCCGACCAGGGCCTGCGACACGGTGGCCGCCTGCGTCGCCCAGACCGCGTTCCAGAGCACCGCCCGGAGGCTTGGCGCCACATCGTAATCCGCCTGGACAAGCCGGCCCCGGAGCCAGCAGTACGCCTTGCCCTCATCCTCCAGCTCAGCGATCGCCTGGTCATCCGGTTTCATGGCGCCTGTCACCCGCAAGCGAATCTCACCATCGCGGCTGAAGGCGAGGGACTGGTCGTGCACCCGGTCGCAGGGCTGCCAGGCCGCGCCGTCCCACCACTCCCAGGCGACCCGGGCCGGCGCTCTGGTGGCCGCAGCAGCCGGCCCCACCCAGCCGCCCGTCGTCCCGGGGCCCGTCGCCGGGCTCCCTTCCTCGGGCCGCAGCACGTGCAGACGGAACTCACGCCCGGCCGGCAGCGGCTGGTCGAAGCCCAGGTAGAGCGCGTTGCCGGCGGCGGGCGCCTTGCCGAAGGGTAGAAACGCGAGGCCGTCCGGCGCCGTCCCGACCGGCATCTGCTCTGGCGGCGCGCCCGTCAGTACCAGCCCCTGCCCCGTCCACGTGGCCATCGCGAGCAGGGCGCTATCTGCCACCTGCACATCCACATCGGTTTCAAAAATCAGCGGCTCCCCGCCGCCGGCATCGGCCTCCACCTGGCTCCCCCGGCTGAGCCAGACGGCGCCCGTGCCGTCCGTGGACTTCACCTTGAACGTCAGCAGCGTGCGGGCCGGGGCCGCCGGGCGCAACTGCACGCCGATCAGGCGCAGCAGTTCCACGTAGTGCTTGTCGGGCACCTGGTTGAGGCGGTAGATCACCTGCTCGCCCAGCCAGCTGAAGAGCTGGAGCAGCGTGATGCCCGGGTCGGTCTGATTATGGTCGGTCCACTCGGGGGTATAGCGTGGGATCAGCCGCCGCGCCTCCGCAAAGAGTTCGCTGTACCGCCGGTCGTCTAAATTCGGACTGCGCAGCGTCATCAGGCCCCGCCTCCCTCGCTCAGGTAGAACGGATACACCAGGTTGCTGCGGACGTTGGTCGCCCGCACGCGATAGCCCACGGAGATCAGTAATTTACTCTCTTCAGCAGGGTCGATCTCCACTTCCACTTTTTCGAGGTCGATCCGCGGCTCCCACTCACGCAGGGCGTCGGCGACCGCCGCCCGCACCCGGCTGAGGGTCTGGTGGTTGACGGGAGCGAAGACCAGGTCCTGAAGGCTGCACCCGAACCGGGGCAGCATCACCCGCTCGCCCGGCGACGTCCGCAGGATGATCCCGATCGCCTGTGCGATCTCCGGCTCGTCGGCAACCATCTGGATGGAGCCGCCCGGCCCCACCCGGATCGGAAAGGACCAGCCCTTGCCCAGGAAGCTTTGCGGGAGCATGCGGACACCTCCTCACTCTCGGTTACGGTTCGGGATGCTCCCAGGCCCCGTTGATCTTCACCCTGCCCCCGGCCGCAGGCGTCAGGGTGATATTTCCGCCGGCCAGTAGCACACTGGCGCCTCCGGCCTGGAGCAGGAGCGAATTGTCGCTCTTCAGGGTGACCGTGGCGCCGCCCGTGCAGGTGACCTGCACCGTGCCGGCCTCCTGGTCGATGATGACCGAGCCGGCGTACGCCGAAGCGGGTGTGGGCCGCACGTAGAGCTCCAGCCGCTTCGCCGTCTCGGGGTCCGGGTGGATCTTGATGCCCGCCAGCTTGTCGTCCCCGGGCGTGGGCAGCTGGACGGCCGGGCTCAGGGCGCTCTCGCCCACAACACCTTTGGCCGTGGTGAAGCTTGCCCGCACGGCGTAGCGCGGGTAGCCGTCGGTGGCAGGGTCAAACTTGCCCTTGGCGCCCATCAACGTCAGCTGCCCCTGCCAGGGCGCCGCCGCCTGGTCCGGCTTGTGCGACAGGCCGGTGGTCTCCCGGTTCTCGGCTGTAACGGCGCTGCCTGCCGCCCAGGCGTTGGCCTTCTTGTCCCAGACCTCCTCGGCTGCGCCCGCCGCCTTGATCCGCACGGCACAGCAGACGAACGCCTTCAGATCGGCAGGAGCCAGCGCCTTGCCATTTTGGAGCACCGGCCCGACCTTAACCGTGACCGGCTCTTCAGCTTTGGGCAGCAATTCGCCGTCGGCGGCGGGCGACTGGTCTTTCTTGGCGAGCACGGGCCTGGCCACGGTCAACGGCGACGGCATGGTGCGATCCCTCCCGATCCCTAGAGAATGTTGCCGACGCCAGGCGAGTATGAGGCGCTTATGACCGCCTGCGCCTGCACCACGTTGGCCATCAGAATCCCGCTGAACTGGGCCA
>JAQBPS010000199.1 GCA_028287415.1 Bacillota bacterium
GGGGTACCCCGGGGAATGCCGTCATGCGGGTACGCGTACGGGCAGTTGGCAGCTACGCCAGCTCGCCAGCGCCGGGCGGTGCGTCCCTTGAGGGCCTACGCGAACGCGGTTCCCGGCGGTGGCGAACTCAAGGAAAGCCTACTGCCCGTAGCGGAGCCGCATGGGCTACCCCCGGGGTGCCCCTGAACCCCCCACCCGATCGCCCAGTTCTAACAGAGTGGACCCGGCCCCCCACCCGATCGCCCAGTTCTCACCACCCCACCCCGCCTTAAAAGTTTCACTGCTCCTGCAAATCGGCAGGATTCGGAAATCTTAACGGGAAATATACGTATACAAAATTTATCGCCTAACCGAATAATCCGTTGAAAGCGACCAACATCCCGCCCGTCAAAGGAGCTGACACCAACATGAAGGTCGCCGTCATCGGCGCAGGCACCATGGGGACCGTCCACAGCGAGGCATACGCCGACATGCCCGGCACCCAAATCGCCGGCATCGTCGACATCCGCCTGGCCGCCGCCCAGAGCCTCGCCGCCCGTACCCAGACAAACGCCTACGACAGCTTCGACGCCCTGCTCGCCCACGAGCAGCCAGACGTGATCGACATCTGCGTGCCGACCTACCGCCACCGGGCCTACACCGAGCAGGCCGCCCACGCCGGCAAGCACGTGATCTGCGAGAAGCCGATGGCCCGGACCCTCGCCGACGCCCGCGCAATGCTAAACGTCTGCGAGTCGGCGGACGTCCGCCTCTTCCTCGCCCACGTCGTCCGCTTCTTCCCCGAGTACAGCCGGGCGACCCGGTCGGTGCAAAAGGGCGCCGTCGGCAAGCCCGGTGTCATCCGCACCACAAGGGCCGGCGGCCACCCGACCGCCTGGGAGGACTGGTACGCCAGCTACGCCCGCAGCGGCGGCGTGATCATGGACCTGCTCATCCACGACTTCGACTGGCTGCGGGCCACGTTCGGCGAGGTCGAGCGCATCTTCGCCCGGAGCCTGCGCGGCCGTGACACCCAGCGGCTCGACTACGCACTGGTCACCCTCCGCTTCGCCACCGGCGCCATTGCCCATGTGGAGGGCAGCTGGGCGCACCGGGGCGGTTTTCACACGAGCATCGAAATCGCCGGCACGGTGGGCATGATCGAGCACGACTCCCGGCAGAGCGCCCCGATCCGGGTGCACACAGAGAGTCGGGAGCAGGGCCAGGCCGGCGTCGCCGTCCCGGAAAGCCCCCTCGCCCAATCGCCGTACTACCTGGAGCTGGAGAATTTCATGAACTGCATCCGCACCAACACGCAGCCGATCGTCACCGCCGAAGATGGCTACAAGGCCCTGGAGATCGCCGCCGCCGCCAATCTCTCCGCCGCAACCGGCCGGCCCGCCACCCCCGGAGAGGAGGAAGCGCTTTGAACGACAAGCTAAAGATCGCCATCCTCAGCACCGCCCACGTCCACGCTGAAGGCTGGGCCGAAACGCTCTGGTCCGTGCCCGAGGCTGAGCTGATCACCATCTATGATGATGATCCCAGCCGCGGCCAGCCGGTCGCCGACCGCTTCGGGGTCCCGTTCACCGCACACCTCCATGAGGCCCTCGCCAGCGTCGACGCCGTGTTCATCGCCGCCGAGAACAGCCGCCACCCGCAGCTCACATTGGCCGCGGCCGCTGCCGGTAAGCACATCCTTTGCGAGAAGCCCCTGGCCATCACCGCAGCAGACGGCGTCCGCATGATCACCGCCTGTCGCGACGCAGGCGTCCAGCTTGGCACGGCCTTTAACTGCCGGTTCCTGCAACCCGTCGTGCGGGCCAAACAGCTTATCGACGCCGGTAAAATCGGACGGGTGCTGGCCATCAAGGCCACCAACCACGGCTATCTGCCACCGGGCTGGTTCACAGACCCCGAAAAGTCCGGCGGCGGCGCCGTCATCGATCATACGGTGCATGTCGCCGACCTGATGCGCTGGTTCCTGCACGCCGAGGTCACGTCCGTGTACGCCGAGGTCGGCACATTGTTCCACGACCTGCCGGTGGACGACGCCGGCCTGCTCTCCCTGGAGTTTGACAACGGCGTCTTCGCGACGCTCGACACCAGCTGGTCGCGGGGGGCGGGCTACTATGTCTGGGGCGATGTGACCATGGAGATCATCGGCACGGCGGGGACGCTCTCGCTGGATGCCTTCGCCCAGCACCTGAAGCTGTACGATCACGGCCGCCTCCAGCCCCGGACCGAGAACTGGGGCGGCAACTACGACCTGCCCCTGGTCAGCTCGTTCGTCCAGGCGATCCGGGACGGGCGGCCGGTGCCGGTCACGGGCCTCGACGGGCTGCGGGCGGCCGAAGTCGCCTTCGCGGCCTACGAGTCCGCCCGCCAGCACGCCCCCGTGCGGCTCGTGCCCGCCACAGTCGGCTAAGGAGGTGGCGACCATGAAGTACGTGCTCCGACGAGTCGTCCGGGCGATCTTCATCATCTGGCTCGTCACCACCGCCACGTTTTTCATCGTCCGGCTGATGCCCGCCAATCCGGTCGACGTCTTCATCAGCCAGCTGATCTCCCAGTACGGCATGACCCGGGACGAGGCGTACACCATGGCCGCCTCCCTCTTCTCGATCGACTTCAAGCAGCCGCTCTACCTGCAGTACGTGCATTACATCAGCAACCTGCTGCACGGCGACCTCGGCAACTCGCTGCTGTCCAAGGCGCCGGTGGGGGCGATCATCGCCAAGTTTCTGCCGTGGACGCTGTTCAGCGTCGGGATCTCGCTCTTCCTCAGCTTCGTCGTCGGCGTGCTGCTCGGCATGGTGATGGCGTTCAAGCGTGACTCCTGGCTCGATCACGTGCTCTCCGCGTTCGCATCGCTCATGACGTCGATTCCGAACTACCTGGTGGCGATCCTCTTCATCGTCTTCCTTGGCGTGCAGTGGAACATTGTCGACCTGAATCTGATGCGGGGCGCCCTCTCGCCGGGCATGCACCCCGGCCTCAACTGGGCGTTCCTCAAGGATGCGCTGTTCCATGCGGCGATGCCGATCCTGACCTACTTCATCACGACGGTCGGCCGCTGGATGCTGACGATGAAAGCGACCACGCTCGCAACGCTCGGCGAGGATTACGTCACGGTCGCCAGGGCGCGGGGTTTGACCGACCGGGAGATCACCGTCAGCTACGTCGGACGCAACGCGCTGCTGCCGCTCTTCACGCTGCTGACGATCGCCCTCGGCTTCGTCGTGGGCGGCTCGCTGCTGATCGAGAGCTACTTCGTGTACCAGGGCATCGGCTTTACCCTTGGCGAGGCCATCGCCCGGCGTGACTACCCTGTGATGCAGGGGGTCTTCCTCATGATCACGGTGGCGGTGGTCGCGGCGAACCTGCTGGCCGACCTGCTCTACAGCAAGCTGGATCCACGCATCCGCTTCGGCGAGGAGGGCTGAGCGATGGTCCGCTTTTTCCGGCTGATGGCGCGCAACAAGGTCGGCTTCGTGGGCTTCCTGGTCGTAATCGGCATGCTGGCGCTGATCCTCATCGGGCCGTATGTCGTGAAACTGGACACGGCGACGCACGTCGACCTGATCTACCAGCGTCCCTCCTGGACGCATCCGCTGGGCACTGATCACCAGGGCCGGGATGTCTGGGTGCAGCTGATCCACGGCGGGCGGGAGATCGTCTGGGTGGCGGCGCTGACCGCCTTGATCTCGACGGGGATCGCCGTGACGCTCGGGTCGCTGGGTGCGTTTATCGGCGGGCGGGTCGACGCATTTTTGCTGGGCGCCGCCGATGTCGTCCTGACGATCCCGCAGTTCCCCCTGCTGGCGGTGCTGGCCGGCTTTATCAAGCTGAGCAACAGCACGAGCATCGCGATCATTCTGGGGCTGCTCGACTGGCCGACGCTGCTGCGGGCAGTCCGGGCGCAAGTCCTATCGCTGCGGGAGCGGGAGTTCGTGCAGGCGGCGCAGTGCCTGGGGCTGGGGACGGGGCACATCATCTTCCGGCAGATCCTGCCGAACATGCTCAGCTACCTGACGAT
>JAQBPS010000308.1 GCA_028287415.1 Bacillota bacterium
ATATTGCCGGCGGCGCCCAGCCGGCTCCAGATGTCGTAGTTCGGCCGGGTCATCCAGTAGAGATCGGGGCCGGACCCGCCGGCGATGGCGGTCTGCAGCTTGGTCCAGTAGTCATCGTAGGGCATCGTGTTGACGGTGACCTTGGCACCGGTGAAGCTCTTCAATTGGTCCTTGATCACCGGCACCTGGGTCTCATCCCAGGTGAGGTACTGGAGGTTGCCCGCCTTGGGGGCAGGGCCGGCAGTGCCGGCAGCGCCGGGCTTACCGCCGCAGCCTGCGAGGATTGAGAGCGCTGTCACGGTGGTCAGGCTGAGTGCGATCCACTTGGTTGGCTTAAGCATGCGAAAGGGCACCTCCCGGCACGAGTTGCGTCAGAGTGCGATGCGCATCAGGTCCCTGGCCACGAGCAGTTCGCCTTCGTATCCATCAGCGATCGCAGCACGGATCTCTGCCTCGCCATCGGCGTGGTCGTAGCGGTGGTGCAGATGGGCGATCAGGAGGCGGGGCAGTTTGTGCTTGATGGCGAATTTCCGGATCTGATCGATCACCATGTGCCCGAACTCATGGCTGACGAGCGTGCAGCCTTCGACGTAGGGTTCCAGATCGTCAGAGTTGCGAATGTCACCGCTGATGAGGATCCGCTGGTCGGCCACGTGCAGCAGCAGCCCGAATGCGAGGGGCCAGAGGCGCTGGCCATAAGTAGCATCAAGGGTCTGCCACTGGTCGGCAGCGAGGTGCCGGGTCGGAAAATAGGCGACACGCAAATGTTCGTCGGTGAAGACAGAGCCGGGTTGCACATCGACGGCGGTGAGTGTGTAGGGCAGAATCTCCCGGGGAATCAGGAAGAGCCGGAGGAGATCGTCGAGCTTCTCGCTGGTGCCGGGCGGGCCATAGATGGTAAGCGGCTCGCGCCGGCCGGTCAGCTGGAGGTCCTGGAGCAACATGGGCAGGCCATGGGCGTGGTCCGGGTGCCAGTGCGTCAGAAAGACCGCTCGGATCGTGCGGGGATCCTCGCCCATGCGTTTGAGGTGGTTGCTTACCGGCGCACCGCAGTCCAGCAAGTAGAGCCCGCCGCCGGCCTTGACCGCCATCGCCGTTGGGTACCGGTTCGCAGTCGGTAGCCCGGCGCTTGAACCCAGGATCAGTAATTCCGCATCGCTGCTCACAAAGTCGCCTCCGGGTATGAACATTTCTGTTCAGATTCGTCATCGATTCTGATCAAAGTATGGCGCTTATGCCCACTATGTGTCGACGGTCTGGACATAAACGTCCAATTAAGATACCATGAATTTCAAATCCAGTAAGGCGGACGATGCGTGATGACAGCAGAGAGCAGGGTACGGGAGCAGCAGCTGATCGGCTTGCTGCGGCAGGAGGGGTACATCGCGATCCAGGACCTGGTGGTGCGGCTGGGGCTGTCACGCTCCACGGTGCGCCGGACCCTCGGCGGCCTGGCTGAGGCTGGGCTGGTGCGGCTCGTGCACGGTGGTGCGGTGGCGACGGACGCCGGTGGAAGCGAGGGCGCGGAAACGCCGGCGACCAGAGTAGCGATGCTCGCTGAGAAACAGCGCATCGCCGCGGCGGCGGCCGGCTTTATCCGTGATGGTGATATGGTTTTTATCGATACGGGATCGACCACCTATGAACTGGTCCCGCACCTGAAAGCGAAGCAGGGGCTGACGGTGCTCACGAACGATCTGCACATTGCCCACGAGCTGGTCGGCTGTCCGGGGGTCACGGTGGTGGTCACCGGCGGGACGCTCGGTATGGGAAACCCGTACAGCCTGGTCGGGCGGCCGGCGGAGCAGACGGTGGGCCTGTTCGTCGCGAACCGGTGTATCATCGGGGCGTCGGGGATCGATGCGGTACACGGCATCACCGACCCGTACCCGGAGGTCGCCCAGGTGAAGGCGGCGATGATGCGGCAGGCCGCTGAGGTGATGCTGATCGCGGATCATACCAAGCTGGGGCGGATGCACAAGGCGCTGGTAG
Source organism: Bacillota bacterium (assembly GCA_028287415.1). Classification (GTDB taxonomy): domain Bacteria; phylum Bacillota; class Sulfobacillia; order Symbiobacteriales; family Symbiobacteriaceae; genus RYN-353. Next base: position 1,993 of record JAQBPS010000308.1, read on the forward strand.
CCCCGGTTCAGGGTGCCCACAGGCTCATCACCGATGCCGGCGCCAGCCCTCAGGAGGCAGAGCGGCTGCGTGCGGCGGGGGTTGAGGTGCTGCTCTGCTGACGCAGATCGTGGTCCTCGCGCTCGAAGCGGAAGGAGACCCGGGGCACTCGGAAGCAGAACGGCTGCGCATCGCCTACGATCGCCTCGGCAGCGGGGGAGTGCACGATGCCGTCCAGCGGCTCGCAGGCATCCAGGGGGATCTCCAGGATAATCTCCTGCCGGGTCACCCGGTTGCGCCAGGGCTGGCAGGAGAGCGCACGGTCCTGGGGAACGCAGTGGGTGAGCATCTCCGTGTATGTGCTGAACGCCTCACGCCAGGGGCCGGCGGTGGGGTGTTGATCGCCGTGCCGCAGCTGTGCCGCCATCGCAGGGCCGCTGCCGGCGCCCGGGTCGAGCAGCACCTGGAACGCGCCGTCCGGCAGCAGGCGTATGTCGGCCCGCTTGAGCACGTGCATCGGCATTGCTTCCGACAGGAGCCGGGCGCCGAGGGCGTGCACAGTGCTGTCGATGGCGTTGGTCACGAAGTAGACGCCATCGTGACCGGTCACGGGGTCCCGGACATAAATCCGCCAGTTCGTCTGCACCGGGGATGGCAGCAGCCGCCGCAGGGGTCCCAGGAACCGGGGGCCGAAGTGCCCGTGCCGAAAGGTCAGAAAGGTAAGGAGCGCATGGTGGCCGTCCGGGCCAATGCGCTGGAGCTCAAGCCCATCCGGCACAAGGGCGGCAAGCCGTTCCGCCGGTACGACATAGTTGATATAGATGACGTCGCGAATGTCGCTCAGCATGGGGGTCACGGGCAGCAGTTCGCACCAGGCCCGCACCAGGCGGCTGTTGGCAAGCAGGTCGGCCAGCCGGCCCGGCAAGCGGCGGTTCGGGTGGCGCCAGGGCTGTTCCCGCCCATGGGCGCCGTCGGGCCGGGAGCGGCGCAGCACCAGCTCTGTCACGACCGTGAACCAGAGCATCAGCAACACGAACCCGACCGCGTTGCCAGCGGCCACGAAGGCGAAGGATGGGCGGAGGGCCGGCGGCAGCAGCAGGCCGCCCGATATGTAGGCGAAGAAGAGCCAGAGGGTGATGGCGAACGGCGTCATCCAGCGGCGCCACGTGCCGGCGGCCGCAAAGCACCAGCTCCAGAAGAGGGCGGCCACGGCGTAGAGGCATGCGCCCCACGCAGAGGTGAGGAGGAAGGGCCGGGCCTCGAACGCGGCGTAGGCTGCGGCGTTGCCCGCCTGCGCCATGGCGGGGGCATGCAGAATGAACTGGAACTCGCCTGTCTGCTCCGGCA
>JAQBPS010000317.1 GCA_028287415.1 Bacillota bacterium
TGACCACGGAGCGTCTGCTGGTCCCTACCTACCCCGTGGCTCTCGGGTGCGTCGCCACAGCCGCTGGCCTCAGCCGTGCCGACGCCTTTACGCTTGAGATGTACTCCACGGCCGCCTGCATCTGCGGCGCCGCCCTACGCCTGATGCGGGTGGACCACATCCAGACGCAGAAGCTGCTGCAGCAAGCAAACACCTGGAGCAGCAAGCTCTTCAAGGCCTGCCATGACCGGCCGCTTGCGGATATGCGCACCAGTTCGCCCGCATTAGACGTGGAGGGCATGCGCCATGAACAAGCATTCGTGCGGCTGTTCGCTAACTAGGCGTACGCGGGCCGGTAATCACTAAGTAGGCAACCCGGGGAGGACTTGGTATGAAAGCGATTCCGCGCGTTGGTATCGGGGGGCCGGTCGGATCCGGCAAGACGGCCCTGATTGAGGCCCTGGTCCCGCAACTAGTAAGCCGCGGGTTCAAGCCGCTGGTAATCACCAACGACATCGTGACAACGGAGGACGCCGAACACGTTCGCCGCACGCTGAAAGGGATTCTGGACGAGGACCGCATCGTCGGCGTGGAAACGGGAGCGTGTCCGCACACGGCTGTGCGCGAGGATCCGAGCATGAACCTTGCTGCCGTGGAGGAGCTCGAAGAGAAGTTCCCGGACGCCGACATCCTCTTTCTTGAGAGCGGCGGCGACAATCTCACGCTCACCTTCAGCCCGGCCCTGGCGGACTACTTCATCTACGTGATCGATGTGGCGGAAGGCGAGAAGATCCCGCGCAAGAAGGGCCCCGGCGCCATTCAGTGCGATCTGCTGGTCATCAACAAGATCGATCTGGCGCCGTATGTCGGTGCGGATCTGAACGTGATGGCCCGGGACTCCGAAGCAATCCGGCAGGGGAAGCCATACCTGTTCCTCAACTGCAAGTCGGGCGAGGGTCTGGACGCCGTCATCGATCGCCTGCTGGGGGATGTCCTCTTCGTGGAAGCCCACGCCTAAGTCGGATCCGAGGGAGCTGCGTGCGACTTGGAAACACTGGCCGAGAATGCGGGCTCGCGTCCTTCCCTGCAACTTCCGGTTGGCACTGCCGGCAAGGTTGGTTTCGTGGAGATGGAGTTTGCGCCGTCCCGGGGGCTGACCCGGTTGGTGCGGAGCAGGTACCAGATCCCGTTGCAGCTCCTGCGCGCCATGCACTACGACAGTGCGGAGCCGACGATGGCGTATATGAGCGTGATCGCCCCCGTTGGCGGCGTCGTACAGGGCGACCGGCTCAAGCTCAGTGCGACGGCTCGTGCCGGTGCCGCAGCACATGTGACGACCGTGTCTGCCACCAACGTATACAGCATGGAGACAGATTACGGCAGCCTCGAGGAAGAGCTGTGCGTGGATGCGGACGCATACCTGGAGTACCTGCCGGACCCGATCATCCCTCACCGCAACGCCCGGTACCGGCAAAGCACGCGCCTCATCGTAGACCCGCACGGTTGCCTCGTCTACGGTGAAATACTGCTCCCCGGTCGTATCCACATGAACGCCGAGGTCTTTCTGTACGACGAGGTGGACTTCCGACTGCGGGCGCTGCGTCCCGACGGCAGCCTGTTGTTCGTGGATCACTTTCGCCTGGAACCCAAACAGATGAATTGCGACCAGGTCGGACGCGTCGGGAGCCTGGGGATCATCACCACGATGTATGTGCTGTGTCCGCCCAACTATCTGCCCCATCTGCGCCAGGCGCTGAGTGAGCTTAGCTTAGCGCCGCCGCTGGCCCTGGTGGGGTTCTCCGAACTGCCGGAGAGCAGTGGGCTGATGCTGCGAGGCCTGACGGCCGATACGGTCCTGGCGGGCCGGTTGCTCACAAGCGCCTGGCAGGCGGCACGCCGTGTCCTGCGTGGCACTCCGATCCCAGAAGTGCGGAAGTACTGAATTCATTGCAGGAGAGATTGAAACATGGCTGCCGAAGTCCTCGCAGGAATTGATACAGTCTGGGTGGTCATCACCGGTGCGATGGTTTTTTTGATGGAAGGCGGGTTCGCCCTGCTTGAAGCGGGGCTCGTACGCCAGAAGAACGCCGTCAGCGTGATGATGAAGGTTTTCACCGATTCGACTTTTGGCGTCCTGGCATTCTGGGCTGTTGGCTTTGCGTTGATGTTCGGCCGTGATGTCGGCGGCTTTATCGGCGCCAGCCAGTTCTTTCTGCTCGGCGGTAACCCGCCGGACCTGCATATCCACATTGGTGCCTTTTGGCTGTTTCATGTGGCCTTCTCCATTGCCGCCGCTTCCATTATTTCCGGTGCGGTGGCGGAACGGATCAAGTTTCAAGGCTACCTGCTGTTCACGATCGTGCTGATCGCCTTTCTCTACCCGATTCAGGGGCACTGGGTCTGGGCCACCAATGGGTGGCTCGCCAGGATGGGCTTCCTTGACTTTGCCGGTGGCGCTGTGGTGCACGCCTTCGGTGGTTGGTCCGCCCTGGCGGCAGCACTCGTGCTGGGGCCACGGATTGGCCGGTTTGATGGCACCCGGAACTTTGCGCCGCACAGCTGGCCACTTGCGTTAACCGGCGCCTTCCTGCTCTGGTTTGGCTGGTTCGGTTTCAACGCCGGCGGTACCATGGCTGCGGGTGATCCCCGAATCGGCCTGATCACCGCGAACACCATGCTCGCCGCTGCCGCGGGCGGTGCGATCAGCATCGTGTACAGCCTGATCGGCCGCAAGGGCAAGGCGGACCCGGGCCTGACGGTGAACGGAGCCCTGGCAGGCCTTGTGGCGATCACCCCTGCCTGCGCTTACGTCACGTTCACGTCTGCCGTCATCATGGGCGTGGTCGGTGGTTTTCTCACCTCCTGGGCGGCCGGGTTCATCGAGTCCAAAATGGTGGATGATCCGGTCGGTGCGGTGGCGGTTCACGGTGTGAACGGCCTGTGGGGCACCATGGCGGTTGGTCTGTTTGCCACCCAGGGCGGGCTGTTCTATGGCGGCGGGGCGCATTTGCTGGGCGTCCAGGTGCTCGGTGTTGCTGTGATCAGCGCCTGGGGCCTTGTGACAACCGGTCTGGTCCTGAGCATCATCAAGGCGGCAGGATTGCTGCGTCCCAGCAAGAAAGCAGAGGAAGCGGGCATGGATCTCAGCATGCACAACGTCGCAGCTTACAGCGACAACCAGGATCAGGAGGCTGGCGCGAGCCGCATCAACGTGGTGCCGAAGCAACCGTGACGCCGCCAGCATGTGCGGCAGAGCGTGCACATATCCTCCGGGTGACTGGCGGCTGAGGCCGGT
>JAQBPS010000209.1 GCA_028287415.1 Bacillota bacterium
TGGGCACCCCGGTGCGCCCCAGTGCCTGGAGCTGGGCGATCATCAGCCAGGTGACCGGGCCGAGGTAAGCCACGGGCGCCATGTACATGAGCGGCACCGCAGCCATGCGCTCACCAAAGACCTGGGCAATCGGGCCGGCAAGCAGCGCCACCCCGAAGGTGACCGGCAGGCAGATCAGCCCGGTTGCCCACAGCCCCAGCAGCACCCGCTCCCGTACGGCATCCATATCACCGCGGGCCTTCGCCGCCGTCAGCACGGGCACCAGGGCGTTGGCCAGCGCATTCGTGAGCACAAACGGAAACCAGATCACCTGCACGGCAATGCCGGAGTAGGCGCCATACATCGCCGTCGCCGCGTGCTGCTGATAGTTCGCCTTCAGGAATCCCCGCTGAATGATGCCGACATCGATCAGCGTGAGTAACGGCATGGTGACGCTCCCCACGGTGACGGGCCAGGCGAGGCTGATCATGCGGCGGGCGAGCATGGACCGCGACTCCAGACCGCCAACGTCCGGCTCATCCTCAGCCCGGATCTGCCGGTAGATGTAGACCATGTAAACAAGCGAAATCACCGCTCCCGCGGTGATCCCCAGGGCGGCGCCTGCCGCACCCATTTCCTTGCCGCGGGGGATCATGAGGTATGCGGCCAGCAGGGTGACCGCCACCTTGGTCCCCTGCTCCAGCACGCTGCCGACAGCGCTGGGGGTCATCAGCTTGCGCCCCTGGAGGTAGTTGCGGTAGATCGAGTCCAGGGCAAACAGCGGCACCGCCGGGGCCAGCGCCATGAGCGACCAGTTGGCCCGGGACTCGCCGAGCACCCGGGACAGGAGCGGGGCGCACGCCACAAGCAGCAGCATGGCTGCCCCGCCGGCCAGCGTCGTGTAGTTCAGGGCGATGCTCATCACTTGTTCGGCGACGACACGGCGCCCCTTGGCCATATACTCTGCGACCAGGTTCTGCACCGCGACCGGCACCCCGCCGGCCGCAATGTGAAAGAGCGCAAAGAAGGCCGGCAGAGCTATCTGGTAGATGCCGAGGCCCTCCGAATCGATCAGTCTGGTGAGGGGGATGCGCACCAGCAGGTTGGACACCTTGATCGCCAGCCCGGCCACCGCCAGGGCCGCCGCCCCCCGGACAAGGGACTCCTTGCGGCTCACAACACCTTCCCCTTTCCGGGAATAGGTATGCGAGCCATGTCCACCACATGACGGCTTGGCCGCGACCAGTGCGGCCGGGCAATCAGTTCCCGGCCGTCACCGCCGCACCGGCCTGCTGCTCATCCAGCACCGTAAACTGCCCCGTATAAAGGGCGGCATAGCGGCCGCCGATCGCCAGCAGCTCGTCGTGGGTCCCCTCCTCCACCACCTGACCGTGATCGACGAAATAGATCCGGTCGGCATTGCGGATGGTGGACAGCCGGTGGGCGATCACGAAGGAGGTGCGCCCGTTCAGCAGCGTCTGAAGGGCATTCTGGATCAGCATCTCCGTGTAGGTATCGATATTTGAAGTGGCCTCATCGAGGATCAGGAGCGCCGGGTTGGCGCAGAGCGCCCGGGCAAAGGCGATCAGCTGCCGCTGGCCAACGGAGAGCTTGCTGCCGCGCTCGTTGACCTCCGTGTGATACCCCTCAGACATACGGCTGATAAACTCATCCGCACCGACAGCCCGGGCCGCCGCCTCAACCTCGCTATCGGTCGCATCAGGACGCCCAAAGCGGATGTTGTCCCGGATCGTGCCGGTGAACAGGAACGTATCCTGGAGCACCACGCCCAGCTGCGACCGCCAGGAGCGCTGCGTCACGTTGCGCAGGTCGTGTCCGTCCACCCGGACCCGGCCGTCCGTCGGGTCGTAGAACCGGGCGAGCAGGTTGATCACGCTTGACTTGCCGGCGCCCGTGGGACCCACCAGTGCGATAGTCTGGCCCGGTTGCGCCGCAATATTGATGCCTTTGAGGACCCGCTGCCCGGCGACGTAGCCGAACCCCACATCCTCGAACTGCACTGTACCGGCCGCCCGAGGCATCTCGTAAGCGTCGGGCGCGTCGACCACCTCCGGCTCCTGCTCCAGCACCTCGACCACGCGCTCGGCGGAGACCAGCGCCGCCTGGAAAATGTTCCAGACCTGGCTCAGGTCGCGCACCGGCTGAAAGAAGCGGTTCAGGTAGAGGATGAACGCCGCGACCTGGCCCACGGTCACACCCACGGCGCCGCCGTGCAGCAGCGTGCCGCCGTACCAGAGCACCAGGGTGACGCCGAGGGCCGAGACCACCTCGATGCTGGGGAAGAAGCTGGCCAGCACGGAGATCGCGCGCAGATTGGCCGCCCGGTTCTGGTCGTTGATCTCATCGAACTGGTGCTGGTTCTGCCCCTCGCGGGTGAAGGACTGGGTCACCCGGACGCCGGAGATCGACTCCGCCAGGTTGGCGTTCATGTCGGCGGCCTTGCGGCGCATGTCCATGAACGCTTCCCGCATCCTGTTCTTGAAGAACCGGAGCACGAACAGCAGCACGGGGATGGTGATGAAGCTGACCAGGGCCAATCGCCAGTTCATCGTCAGCATGGTGGCGGCAATGGCGACCAGCACCATCGAGCTCGCGAAAATCGAGACCAGGCCGGAGGAGACGAGCTGGTTGATCGCATCCACGTCGGACATCAGCCGGGACATGATCCGGCCCGTCGCCATGGCGTCGTAAAACTTGAAGCTGAGGGCCTGGAGGTGCGTGAACATGCGGTCCCGCATGTCGTAGATTACGGTCTGGCCTACCCACGAAATCACGTAGGTCTGCCCGAAGCTCGACCACCAGTTCAGGAACGCGGTGCCGATGAACGCAAGCGCCACCCAGTTCAGGCCGGTCGTGTTGTGCTGCTTGATGAACTGGTCGATCGCCATCTGGATGAGGTAGGGGCCGACGAGGCCGGTCAGGGCCGAGGCGACCATCATCAGGATGCCCGCGCCAAGCCGCCCGGCGTAGGGGCGGACGAATCGCCACATGTGCCGGTAGACCTTGGGGTCGATCTCGCTCAGTTTGACATCATATTCATCCAGGCGCATGCCGCCCGGCTGCCAGTTGCCCATGCCCATTTAGATGGCCGCCTCCTTCTGCCGGGCGTATTCCTCGGCGGGTTTTAGCTGAAGCTCATAGATCTTGCGATAGAGGCCGTCCTGCTGGATCAAATCGTGGTGCTTGCCCACGGCGGCGATTCGCCCGTTCTCCAGCACAACCACCAGGTCGGCGTTCATGACTGTTGTCAGCCGGGAGGCGATCACAAAGGCGGTACGGCCCTGCATCACCTTGTCCATGGCGGTCTGGATCAGGCCCTCGGTCTCGACGTCCACCGCACTGGTCGACTCGTCAAGAAGCAGGATCGGGCTGCCGACCAGCAAGGCCCGGGCGATCGCCATGCGCTGCTTCTGGCCGCCGGAAAGGCCGACGCCGCGCTCCCCTACCTCTGTCTCGTACTGCTCGGGCAGGCCCATGATGAACTCGTGGATCTGGGCCGCCTTGGCGGCGGCGATCACCTCGTCCATGGTGGCGCCGGGCCTGCCGTAGGCGATATTCTCCCTGAGGCTCGTGCTAAACAGGAAGGTCTCCTGGAGCACCATTGCGATGTTGCCGCGCAGGCTCTCCAGGGTAACTTCACGGATGTCGTTGCCGTCGATCAGCACCCGGCCCCCGGTCGGGTCGTAGAAGCGGGGGATCAGGTTGATCAGTGAGGACTTGCCGGAGCCGGTCATGCCGAGAATGGCGACCCGCATGCCGGGCTTCGCCTCCAGGTTGATGTCTGCGAGCACGGGCTCGCCGCTGCCGTAGCCGAACGAGACGTTCTCAAAGTGCACGTGGCCCTTGACCGGGCCGAGTTCGCGGGCGCCCGGCAACTCCTGAACGTCGCTGCGGGTGTCGAGCAGTTCAAAAACGCGCTGAGCGCTCGCGCCAGCCCGGACCATGATCGAGACGATGAAGCCCAGGTTGCCCACCGGGCCGGACAGGTTGGCGACGTAGGTATTGAAGGCGATCAGCGTGCCGACGGACATCGCCCCGGCAATCACCTGGTGGCCGCCGAACCAGAGCACGCAGACCGCGCCGACAGCGGTCAGGAAGTTCATATACTGACTCCAGAAGGCCTGCATGCGAATCGCCTTGAGGTTGCGGTCCTGGAAGCGCTCGTTCTGCACCCGGAACCGGGCGATCTCCTCGCGCTCACGGGCGAACGCCCGCACGACCCGCACGCCGGCCAGGTTCTCCTGGATCATGGCGGACATGGTGGCGGTCTCGCGCTGGATCTCGTACCAGGCCGGGCGCACCTTGACGGAGAACTGGCGGACCGCGTAGAGCAGGAACGGGAAGAAGGTGAGGGAGACAAGCGCCATCTTCCAGTTCATGCCGAACATCGCGATCATGATGCCCACGATGGTGCCCGCATGCATGAGGCCGTTGACAACGCCCATGCCGCAGGCCTGGCGCAGGGCCTCCACGTCAGCGGTGACACGGCTCATCAGCTCACCGGTCTGGGCCCGGTCGTAGAAGCCGAAGGAGAGTTCCTGAAGGTGCCGGTACAGGTCGCTGCGGACGTCGAAAATCACCCGCTGTGAAACGCTTTCCATGGTGTAGCGTTGGCCGAACCGGAGCACGCCCTGCACCAGGGAGGCGGCGACCACCGCAAGGGCGCCGGGCAGGAGCCAGTTCCAGTTGCCCTCCACCAGCACCCGGTCCACTACCCAGCGCACAATCAGGGGTGCTGCCACGCCCAGGCTGACGGCTGCGCCAATCTGCGCCAGGCTGAGAATCACCATGAGCCATTGGGAGCGATAATAAGGCCAGAGCCGCCGCAGGATCTTCATTGATTTGGTGTCCTCCTACCAGGCTTTCGCGTACATTTGTATGATATAAGTATACCGGAGATAATAACTCTTGTCGTTAATCATTTAGACCCCGTAGTACCTGGTATGCGAGTGGGGCTTTTTTTATTGACGCGGATTTGCGGATTACGCTGATTTCCAGAGCCCTGGTCGGATTTTCGTGTGGCCGGAATCTGTAAGGTCGGGACTTTGGTGTTTAAATATATATTAAAACGCCCCAGTCCCGACCTTACAGATTGTTCCACACGAAAATCCAACCGGGGCTCCGGAAATTCGCGTCATCCGTCAATCCGCGTCAAAATAATGCCCGGAAAAGGCTTAAGTCCAGGTGGGCTTGCCCTGCGCTTGTGAATGTGGTATCATCTACCTCAATTGAAGAGCCTTCGGGGTCGGGTGAGGCAAGTGCGCAGCGCAATGCCAACTCCCAACCGGCGGTGATGGCCCATAACAGGGCACAAGCGCCGCGAGCCCCGGGGAGTGCGTCACAGCGCTTTCCGGGTGAGCAGACACCGGTGAGAATCCGGGGCCGACGGTACAGTCCGGATGGTAGAAGGCATGAGTCAAGCCCGCGGCACAGCCGCCGGGCGGTATTCGCCTTGTATCCCGGCAGCGCCGGGGTCGTCTGGCGTACCGTTTCGGCATCTGCAAAGACGCGTTGGCTTTCCTTGTGCATCTGTATACACCCCCCAGGCGGCTTCGCCAGGGGGGTGTTTTTGTTGTCTCAGGCAGAGGGCGATCACGCTTATATGGCGCAGGCGCTCAACCTGGCGGCGCTGGGTCGGAGCCGGACCCATCCGAACCCCATGGTCGGCTGTGTGATTGTCAAAGACGGCGAGGTGGTGGGCACCGGCTACCACCGCAAGGCCGGTGAGCCCCATGCGGAGGTTTTCGCTCTGCGGGAGGCCGGTGAGGCGGCCCGGGGCGCCACTGTTTACGTCACCCTGGAGCCTTGTGCCCACCACGGCCGGACCCCGCCCTGTGCGGATGCGCTGGTGGCGGCCGGTGTGGGCCGGGTGGTGGCGGCCATGGTCGACCCCGATCCCCGGGTGGCCGGCAGGGGGCTGGAGCGGGTGAGAGCGGCTGGCATCGCTGCCGAGAGCGGGCTCATGGAGGCGGAAGCCCGCCTGCTTAACCGGGCCTACCTCAAGCTGAAAGCGACCGCCCGCCCGCTCGTGATTCTCAAGTGGGCGATGACCCTGGACGGCAAGATCGCCTGCGCTTCCGGCGACAGCCGCTGGGTGACCGGCGACGACGCCCGGGCGCACCTGCACCAGGTGCGGGACCAGGTGGATGCGATCCTCGTGGGCGAGACGACCGCCAGCCGGGACGACCCCGAGCTGACAGCCCGCCCCGCCGGCCCCGGCCCCCTGCCGGGCTGGGCGGGTGGGATCGACCCCGGCCCCGACCCCGGCTGGGCGCCCAAGGACCCGCTGCGGATCGTGCTCGACTCGATGGCCCGCACGGACCTTGACTCCCGCCTCTTCTCGCCGGAGCTCCAGCAGCGGCCGCACCCGAACAAGACGCTGATCGCGGCCACCAGGCTCGCCTCGCCCATCAAGCTGAAGGCGATGCGGGAGCGGGGCGCCGACACGCTGGAACTGCCCGAGCGGGAGCGGGTGGTCGACCTGACCGCCCTGCTCGACGAACTGGGTCGGCGGGGCATCGCCAGCCTCCTGGTGGAGGGCGGCGCCCGGGTCCACTGGTCCTTCCTCTCACAGGGCCTGGCTGACTACATCATGGTCTATATGGCGCCCAAGCTGATCGGCGGGGCGAACGCCCCCGGGCCGGTGGCGGGCCCGGGCCTCCAGGTGATGGCTCAGGCGTGGGCGGCTGCGATCCGCAAACTGACGATCATCGGCAGCGATCTGCTGGTCGAAGGCGATTTGAACCGGGGGTGATGGCGCAATGTTCACCGGACTGATTGAGGAGACGGGGCGGATTCGTTCCGTCCGGGGATCGGGGCACAGCCTCCACCTGACGGTCGGCGCCCACCTTGTGCTCGAAGGGATGGGCCCGGGCGATTCGATCGCCGTCAATGGGGTCTGCCTCACGGTCGTCCGCTTCGACGGCGACTCCTTCACGGCTGATGTAATGCCCGAAACCTATAACAAAACCAATCTGAAGGATCTGCCGCCGGGCGCCGTCGTCAACCTGGAGCGCACAATGGCCGTGGGCGACCGCTTCGGCGGCCACATCGTCCAGGGACACGTCGACGGCACCGGCTCAATCCTGGCAATGGTGCGGGAGGAGATCGCCGTCTGGGTGACGGTGGGCGCCGGCCCGGAAATCCTCCGGTACATGGTGCCGAAGGGCTCGATCACCATCGACGGGATCTCGCTCACCGTTGTGGATGTCGGCCCGGACCGGTTCCAGGTCTCGCTGATCCCCCATACGGTGGCGATGACGAACGTGCAGCAGCATAAAGTCGGGGACCTGGTCAACCTGGAGGTTGACATACTTGCGAAGTATGTCGAAAGGCTGCTGACGGGTGCACCGGCTGCCGACAGACGAAGCGGCGGGGGCATCACGGAGGCATTCCTGAAGGAGAACGGATTTTAGGGAGGTGCGGCCGGCATGAGCAGCTTTAACACGATTCCGGAAGCGCTGGCAGATATTACGGCAGGCCGCATGGTAATCGTCATCGATGATGAGGATCGGGAGAATGAGGGCGACCTGGTGATCGCTGCCGCCCACGCGAACGCTGAGGCCGTCAACTTCATGGCCAGATATGCGCGGGGGCTGATCTGCCTGCCGATCATCGGCGAGCGGCTTGATGAACTGGCGATTCCGAACATGGTGGCGTCAGCCGGAGACCACATGGGCACCACCTTCACGGTCTCGATCGACGCAAGGGCAGGCACCACCGGCATTTCGGCGCACGAGCGGGCGGAGACGATCCGCACGGTGCTGGACCCGGCCAGCCGGCCCGACGACCTGCTGCGTCCGGGCCACATCTTCCCGCTGCGGGCGAAGCCGGGCGGCGTGCTGCGGCGCCCGGGCCACACCGAGGCGGCCGTGGACCTCGCCCACATGGCCGGGCTCTACCCCGCCGGCGTGATCTGCGAGATCATGAACGAGGACGGCACCATGGCCCGGACACCCGAACTGCTCACATTCGCCCGAGAGCACGGGCTGAAGATCATCACGATCGCTGAACTGGTCCGGCACCGCCTGGCTGCCGAGACGCTGATCGACCCGCTGGAGCCCGTCCGCATGCCCACCGCATACGGGTACTTCACTGCCCATGCCTTTGAGGAGCGGGGGACCGGCCTGACCCACGTGGCCCTGGTAATGGGCCAGGTGGATGACGGACAGCCCGTCCTCTGCCGGGTCCACTCCGAGTGCATGACCGGCGATGTGTTCCACTCCCTCCGCTGCGACTGCGGCGAGCAGTTTGACGCTGCCATGGAGCAGATCGCCCGGGA
>JAQBPS010000335.1 GCA_028287415.1 Bacillota bacterium
CGGAGCGGGTAGTTCAGGATTCGCAACCGGGCGTGCGCGCCCGCAGCGGCCGCTACCTGACATGGCTGCCACGGAGCGAGGACGCCACTCCCGGCGAGAATCATTACAAAGATAAGCCGCTCCGCCGCGACGATTGACTCCGGGCCGGGCCGCCCCCGCTCCGATGCTCCTCCGACCCCAGGCCGGGCCTCTTGCGCGCGGAAACTTAGGTAAAAGGAGTGTGGACTTGCGTACACTTCCCTTCCTCTGGCTCGATGTGTTTGGCGACCGGCCCTTCACGGGCAACCCACTCTGCGTCTTCCTGGACGGCGCCGACCTCAGCGATGAGGAGATGCAAGCGCTCGCACGTGAGACGAACCTTTCCGAGACCACCTTTGTGCTGCCGCCCACCCAGGCCGGCGCCACCTACCGCAACCGCATTTTCACGCCAGGGGGCGAGCTGGCCTTTGCCGGGCATCCGACACTGGGGACCTGCGCCGCTCTGGCGCTGGTCGGCAGGATCACGGGACAAATTGCAGTACAGGAGACCCGGTCCGGCCTGACGCCCGTTGAATTGCTCTATAGCGGCGACACCATCGACCGGGTGGTGATGGAGGCGCCCACTCCCGTGCTCGTGCAGGCGCCCGACCCCGAGCGCGTGGCGCGCACGCTGGGCCTGAGCACCGCTCAGGTAACGGCTGGCGGGCTCCGGCCGGAGGTCATCGCGTCGGGGGTTCAGCACCTGGTCGTGCCGCTGGCATCCCCCGAACTGCTGGCGGGCCTTAAGCCCGATGTCGGCGCCCTGACCGAGCTCTCCCGGGAACTGGGCGTGATCGGGCTCTACCCGTTTGCCCTGCTGCGCGCCGGCGCGGCCGCCCATGCCCGGGCCCGCCTCTTCGCCCCCCTGTACGGCATTCCCGAGGATGCTGCCACAGGCTCCGCCGCGACGCCGCTTGGTGCATACCTCGCCTGGCACGACCTGATGCCGGCCGGCAGCAACAACTTCTGGTACGAGCAGGGCGTGGAGATGGGCCGGCCCAGCCGGCTGTGGGTGGCGGTCACCGGGGACGGCGAAGACCGCAAAGTCCGGGTCGGTGGGCAGGTGCGCCTCGTCGGCCAGGGCGAGTTTCACTTATAAACAGCGAAACCGCGATTCTGTGGATAGCAAGCGCGTTATTCACAATGTGCACACAAGGTATTCACAGGTTATCCTCCGTAAAATGAAAGCTGAAGCAAACAGCCTACGTTAAAGAGGATAACCACATGCAATATACACCTGATCACCAGTGCCGCCGCTGCGGCCAGACCCATGAGGATGCCTGGCAGCTCGTCGACCCCGAGGGCCGTTGGGCCGCCTCCACCGTTCAGTGCGGCTGCGGCCATTCCTGGACAATTCTGCACACCGCCCCGGCCAACCTGCGGCTCCTCCGCAGCTGGATCGCCCGTGGCTGCCAGCCCGCTGAGGGGCCGCTGGCCGTGATCCGGCGCGCACCGTGGCATGAGTACCGCCTGGAAGGCGTTTGTCCGGCCATCATCTCCGCAGCCTCTTAGGTCTGCGAACTTTTTGCCTCCCTGTAGCGTCTATACACTGGGAAAGTGTACGGCCAAGAAAGGCGGTTATACGAATGGAAATTGAAATCAAACTTAACGTGAAGCCCGCCATTGCCGGCGGTCCTGTGATGTTGTTTACCAAGCTCACCATGCATCCCGCACTGGCGGGGTATCCCATGGGGCCCGTCAATAAGCTGGAAATTCAGGACCTGTACTTCGATACCGCTGACGGCGCGCTGGCCAAGGCGGGCGCGGGGCTGCGCTGCCGGGTTGTAAACGGTCAGCCGTACGTCACGCTCAAGATCAACCAGTTCCAGGACGGTGCGCTCACCCGTCGCGAGGAGTTCGAGGAGCCGCTTAGCCAGGACCGGCTGGACTGGGTGCTCGGGCACGTGAAGGAGCAGGTCGGCGAGGGGCCGTTCCCGGCCGAGGAGTTCGCGGCGGGCCGCCCGTGCGCAACGCTGGCGCCCGTGGTGCGGGTCGACTCGGCCCGGCTGACCCGGCCGGTCGGTGCGGTGGCCCAGCTTGTCATGGACATGATTGAATATCCCGGCCTGTCAATCAACCCTTACTTTGAGATTGAGCTGGAAGCGGCCTCCGGCAAGACCGGCGAGCAGGCCATCCGCCGGATTGAGCAGGAGCTCTATGCACTGGCTGGCGGCGACCTGGCTCCTGCCACGGTGTCCAAGCTGGAACGGGGGCTCAAGCTGAAGGAGAAGGCTAAGGCGAAGTAACCCGAGCGCGCGGCAAAGCGACCTGCACTGGCAGGTCGCTTTTTTTTGTGTCCTTGTCTGGGACAATGGTCCTGCACAAATGAGTCAATCGCCCCCGAACCAATGACTCTGTACATTCGTACTAATGGGCAATAAGTTACATACATGCACCAACGCGGCTTGTATGACTCTGTACCCGGGTCCCGAATTGGAGTTGTGCCTGATTTGCCTGACAGGGGAGGAAGGCCAGTGTGGCGCGTTTTGCTCCAACGTGTGCTCATGTTGCTGCCCGTATTGTTCATCGTGGGAACTGTGGTGTTTCTCCTGATCCATCTCACGCCTGGCGACCCGGCGGCGTTCATGCTGGGACCCGACGCCACGCCGGCAGACGTCGACCGCCTGCGATCGGCCCTCGGCCTTGACCGGCCCCTGCCGGTGCAGTATGCACAGTGGATGTACCGGGCCGTGCAGGGGGACCTGGGCGCCTCGATTTTCTTGCGCAAGCCGGTCCCAGCCGCCATCCTGGAACGCCTGGA